>JBEKNM010000013.1:0-19215 GCA_049522835.1 Mycobacterium sp. | reverse complement strand
GCACGCGTGCAGTTCTGGCCCGCGCTCAAAGACCTGTCGATGTACTCGTTGCGCATCCGCGAGGACGGCATGCGCGAACCGCATTGGCACCCGATTACCGCCGAGATGGGCTACGTCAACAAGGGCGCGGCCCGCATGACGGTGATGAATCCAGGCGGCGAGCTCGACACCTGGTACCTGCGGCAGGGCGATGTGTACTTCATCCCCCGCGCCTACCCGCACCACATCGAGGTCTTCGACGCCCCGGAGATGCACTTCTGCATCTTCTTCGATCAGCCCACCCCCGCTGACATCGGCTATCGGACGTCGATCAGCGCCTACGCACGCAAGGTGCTCGCGGCAACGTTCGACACACACATCGACGACCTGCCCAACTTCCCGTTCACCAAAGAAGACCCGCTGATCGTCAACCGGATCAACCCGCTCGACGCCCAAGCTGTCGGAGAGCGGTGAGCTTCGCAGCCACCCAGCCGGGAAGGGGAGCGTCCGACGCTCCCCTTTTGGTGCGGCAAGTGACCTCAGTCACCGCACAGGACACAATGGGTCCATGACCACCACACCCGTAGCCGAACGTGACACCCAGACCGCCGCATACCGAGTCGCGGCGATGCTGATGGGCATCGGCACAGTCCACTTCCTGGCGCCCAAGCCGTTCGACGACATCGTCCCCGCCGAGCTGCCCGGGGACGCGCGGCTCTACACCTACGCATCGGGTGTCGTCGAGATAGCCACCGGAGCGCTGCTGGTGCCGCGACGCACTCGGCGATTGGCGGCGCTGGCGGCCGCCCTGCTGTTCGTCGGGGTCTTTCCGGCGAATATCAACATGTGCCGGTTGTGGTGGAGCAAGCCATGGCCGATGCGCATCGCCGCCCTGGCCCGGCTGCCGCTACAGATTCCGATGATCACCACCGCGCTCAAGATCCGGCGCAACAGCTAACGCGGTCTCGCCAACGAGTGCGTCCTAAACTCGGGTTGGTGACCTCGATTGTAATCGTCGGCAGCGGCTTCACCGGATTCACCTGTGCCCACCGTCTCGCCCGAATTCTTGGCCGCCAGCACGCACCAGTCGACATCACGATCATTTCCCCGGTCGATTACATGCTGTACACGCCGCTGTTGCCCGACGTCGCCGGCGGGCTGGTCGATGCTCGCTTCGTCACGGTGCCGCTAGCCAACACACTCAAAGGCGTCCATGCCGTGCGCGGGCGGGTGGACGCCGTGGACTTCGTGCAGCAAACCCTGACTTATTGCGATCCCGAAGAACGCAGCCACAGCCTGTCCTGGGACCGCTTGGTGCTGACCCCAGGGTCGGTGACACGGCTGTTCGACGTACCGGGTCTGGCGACACACGCGCGGGGGTTGAAGACCACTGCCGAGGCCCTCTACCTGCGAGACCACTTCGTCGAGCAACTCGAGCTGGCCAACATCGAGGACGATCCGAAGGTGGCCGCGGCCCGTCGCACGGTCGTCGTGGTCGGCGCGTCCTATTCGGGTACCGAGCTGGTCGTTCAGCTGCGGGCCCTAGCCGATGCGGCGGCCAAACAAATGAGCTTCAATGCCACCGACGTCAAGTTCCTGCTACTCGATACCGCCGAACAGGTGATGCCCGAGGTCGGGCCTAAACTCGGCGATGCCGCAATGAAACTGCTACGCCGCCGAGGCATCGATGTACGGCTCGGCATGACGCTGAAGGAGGCGCACGCAGACCATGTGGTGCTCAGCGACGATTCGCGCATCGACACGCACACTCTCGCCTGGGTGACAGGGGTAACCGGCGCTCCGCTGATCGAAAACCTGGGATTGCCAACCGAGAAGGGCCGACTCAAAGTCCAGCCCGATCTGCAGGTGCCGGGCCACCCGCATGTCTTCGCTGCCGGTGATGCGGCTGCGGTTCCCGATCTGACTCAACCCGGAAAGATCACTCCGCCTACCGCACAACACGCGACCCGTCAGGGAAAAGCGCTGGCGCGCAACGTGGCCGCCAGCCTGGGCTACGGCACGAGCAAGCAATACAAACACCGCAACCTGGGTCTAGTGGTCGACCTGGGGCCCAGGCATGCGGTAGCCAATCCGCTCAATGTCCAGCTGTCCGGGTTGCCCGCGAAATTCGTGACGAGGTGCTACCACCTCTACGCCATTCCGCGGCCGGTCAACCGATGGGCAGTTTCGCTGGCTTACCTGACTGACATACTGTTCGACCGTTCAGTGGTCTCGATCGGGCTGTCCTCTCAAGAAGACGCGCAGTTCGCGGCCAGCGAAGGCATCCCGATGCCGAAGACCAGCTGACGCGCTGGTTGACAAGTGCCAAGGAGGGCAATCGACCATCGTGGAAAGCGACATCAACGACGACATGCTGGACCCGTCAGAGAGCCTGGACTCCGACGAGGTACGCAACGACGACGGCGACGAGGTGGTTGATCCGCCCGACGAGTGGATCGAGGCCGAAGACCACGAGTCGCTCGACGAGAAACTCGCGGCGGAGACTCCGGAAGACCTACGCGACGACGAATCGTCCAGAGAGGCACACGACTCGGATGCGGGCGGCGCACTCAATGTTCTCAGCAACGACGAACTGGACCGCATCGATCCGACCGTGCACGGCCGCGTGAGCGGGCAGATCGACGGAACGCCAGAGGACGGCGAGTCGTTCTTCAACGTCGAGAGGTGATCTGCGCGCATAGAGCTCACAGCTTTGGCCGCCTGTTTACTGATTGCCGGTAGCCACTTGCGGCGATTGCGGCGTACCATCTGCCGGGCCGAGCCGGTCAAACGACGATACTTGCGCCATCACCGAACCTGACTGTAAGCCTTACCCGCACATGGCATCACGACCCTCGGGTGTCGCGGGGGCTGCCCGTGAGGACCTATGACAGAGCGTTGAGGAGGACAAGTGAGCACATCAGAGACGGCCACTGAGTACGGGGGCGGGCTCCCGGTAATCCACCTCTCACAGCTCTTGCGCGCACCGGTGCTGGCACCCTCCGGCGAGGCGGTGGGCCGGGTTGAGGACGTGATCGTGCGGCTGCGCGGCGCCGATGACTACCCGCTGGTGACCGGGATCGTGGCCGGGGTCGGCGGGCGGCGGGTATTCATCGGCAGCAAATCCATTCGCGAGTACCGTCCCGACCGCGTCGTGTTGGCCAAGAACAAGGTTGATCTTCGCGGTTTTGAGCGCCGCGACGGTGAGGTGCTGCTGCGCGCCGATGTGCTGGGGCACCGGTTGATCGATGTGGCCGCGGTGGAGCTGGTGCGCGCTTATGACGTCGAGCTGGAAGATACTGGGGGCGGGTGGGCGGTTACGCGGCTGGATACCCGCCGCCCGCCACGGTTGTTCGGTCTGATCAAGGGCTCCGGCGGACATGCGCCCCGCGATTGGAAGGCATTCGAACCGCTGATCGGTCACGCGCACACCGATGCCATGCGCCGTCTGTCGGGCCGATTCGGCGGGTTCAAACCCGCCGAGATCGCCGATCTTATCGAGGAGGCCGACAAGGCCGAGGGCGGCGAGATCCTCGACCGGGTCCAAAGCGACCCGGAGCTGGAAGCCGACGTATTCGAAGAACTCGACCCCGAAAAGGCCAGCCGGCTGCTCGACGGCATGCCCGATGATAAGGTCGCCGCGCTGCTGGGCCGGATGCGCGCCGACGATGCCGCCGACGCGATCGCAGATCTGCGTCAATCGCGACGCCGGCGCGTGCTGGATCTGATGCCCGCCCCGCAGCGCACGAAAGTGATCACCTTGATGGGGTTCAACCCCGAAAGCGCCGGCGGGCTGATGAACGTCGACTTCGTCTCCTGCGCCGCCGCCGCCACCGCAGGCCCGGCGCTGGCGCTGATCGCCGACGCCCGCACGTTACAGCCGGAGGCACTGGTCAAGATCCATGTCCTCGACGAGGACAAACGCCTCGTCGGTGTGGTGTCAGTAATCGCCCTATTGCAGGCTGACCCCGGCGAAAGTGTTGGGATACTTATGGATTCCGACCCGGTGCGGGTCAGCGCCGACGCCGACCTGACCGACATCGCACTGTTGATGGCCGACTTCAACCTGTACTCCATCCCGGTGGTCGATGAGCAGGACCGCGTGCTCGGGGTGGTCACCGTCGACGACGTACTCGAGGCCACCATCCCCGAAGACTGGCGCCGCCGCGAACCGGCCCCCCGCCCGGTGCGCGAAATCACCCAACCCGATAGTGACCGCAACGTGCCCGTGCCGGGAGGTGAGACACCATGACCTCAGCTCCAGACAACACCGCCCACCCGGAAACGCCGACTGGCCGCGCCGCGCCGGGCGCGGCACGGCGCACCGCGGTGCTCGACAGCAAGCACGTGGGTGATATCGAGGGTGCGTTCGGGCGCATCAGCGTCGGTGACACCGACCATTCCCGCACGTTGAAGACCCGGCTATTGACCCTGCTGGCCATCGTCGGTCCCGGGATCATCGTGATGGTCGGCGATAACGACGCCGGTGGGGTCTCCACCTACGCCCAGGCCGGCCAGAACTACGGCTACTCCCTGTTGTGGGTGCTGCTGCTGTTGGTCCCGGTGCTCATCGTCAACCAGGAAATGGTGGTCCGCCTCGGCGCGGTCACCGGGGTCGGGCACGCCCGGTTGATCAACGAACGGTTCGGCCGCGGCTGGGGCTGGTTTTCGGTGGGCGACCTGTTCCTGCTCAACTTCCTGACGATCGTCACCGAGTTCATCGGCGTCTCGCTGGCCGCGGAGTACATCGGCGTGTCCAAATACATTGTGGTGCCGGTCTCGGCGGCGGCGCTGGTTGCGATCATGGCAAGTGGCAGCTTCCGGCGGTGGGAGCGGGCCATGTTCTTCTTCATCGCCATCACTTTGCTGCAGATCCCGATGCTGCTGATGTCGCATCCGCAATGGGGGCATGCGGCGAAGTCGTTTGTGGTGCCCAGCATTTCGGGTGGGGTGAGCTCAGATGCGGTGCTGCTCATCATCGCCATCGTCGGCACCACGGTGGCGCCCTGGCAGCTGTTTTTTCAGCAGTCCAACGTCGTCGACAAACGCATCACCCCCCGGTTCATGGGCTATGAACGCGCAGACACCGTGCTGGGAGCCTTCGTCGTGATAGTCGGCGCCGCCGCGCTGCTGATGACAGGCGATTGGGCGGCGCGCTCCACCAACACGGTGGGTAATTTCACCGACGCGGGCGCTATCGCGCACCTGCTCGGCCAACACAGCGCGACACTCGGCGCGTTCTTTGCGATCGTGCTGATGGACGCCTCGATCATCGGCGCAGCCGCTGTGACCCTGGCCACCAGCTACGCCTTCGGCGACGTCTTCGGCCTCAAGCACTCGCTGCACCGCGGATTCGGCGACGCCAAACAGTTCTACCTGTCCTACACCGCGATGGTGGTGTTGGCCGCGGTGATCGTGCTGATTCCCGGAGCGCCGCTCGGGGTGATCACCACCGCGGTGCAGGCCCTTGCCGGTCTGCTGTTGCCCAGCGCCAGCGTGTTTTTACTGCTGTTATGCAACGACCGGGAAGTGTTGGGGCCCTGGGTCAACCGGCGCTGGCTCAACTGGGTCGCCGGTCTGATCGTCGGCACCCTGCTGCTGCTGTCGGGGATCCTGATGGCCACCACCTTGTTCCCCCACATCAACGTCGTCGCGGTTGCCGGCTACTTGGCTGTGGCTATGGTGATCCTCGGCGCCGCCGCGGGACCAGTGCTGCGCTGGTCGGCCCGCCGCCAACCCGCACCACCGGCCGCACCACCGCCGGCACGCCCCGTCGACCGCAACACCTGGCGGATGCCACCCCTGGCCCTGCTAGAACCAGTCACCTGGTCAGCCGGCACGCGACTCGGCATGATCGCCCTGCGCAGCTACCTGGTCATCGGAGCGTTACTACTGGTGGTCAAAGCCATCCAGATCAGCCGCGGATAGCTACCGCCGAACCTCAGATGATCCGTATACGCGGCATGACGCACGCAGATACTGACGACTGCGGCCGCATCTGCTACGAGGCCTTCAACGCGATCGCTACTCGGCATAACTTTCCGCCGGATCTCCCCTCGGTGCAGGCTGCTCGAGAGCTCGTCGCGGCGCTGCAGTCGCATCCCGAATACTTCAGTGTCGTCGCCGAATCGGATGAAGGGATCATCGGCAGCAACTTCCTCGACGAACGCTCGACAATCTTCAGCGTAGGTCCGGTCACCGTCGCTCCCGATGTACAGGACGGCAGTGTCGGTCGCGCCCTGATGCAGGCCGTGTTGGAGCGAAGCCTCGAGCGACAAGCACTAGGGGTACGACTGGTACAGGCCGCCTATCACCACCGTTCGATGAGTCTGTATACCAAACTCGGCTTTCAGACCCACGAACCACTTGCCGCAATCCAAGGCGATCCACTATCGGTGCGCCTCAAGGGATTTCATGTCCGCGACGCTCGAGACGCCGATGTAGGTGAATGCAACGCGCTCTGTGCACAGGTGCACGGCCACGACCGAGGCGGTGAATTGCGCGATGCGATCGCACACCGATCGGCCAAGGTTGTCGAACGCGACGGGCGAATCACCGGATATACGACCGAGATCGGCTTCGTCGGCCACTCCGTTGCCGTCGGCAACGGCGATCTCATGGCGTTGATCGCGAGCGCCGACGAGTTCTCCTCGACTGGGTTCCTAGTGCCGCTGGGCAACGCCGAGTTGTTGCGATGGTGTTTCGAACGTGGATTGCGGGTGGTCTACCTGCTGAACCTGATGGCACTGGGGTTCTACCAAGAACCACGTGGCCCCTTCCTGGCATCGATCGGCTATTGACGGCGCTGGGTCCCGTCTACGAAGGAAGCACCTCGCCGTGCGTCTCGGGCGCCAGCGGAATGATGAAAAGGCCGATGACGAAAACGACGGCCGTCAGCGCAACGGGCAAACCCAGGGTATGTGTGTGCAGCACCGCCGCGCCGAGCAAGAAGTTGACGCCCGCGCCGACAAAACGGCCGAACGACGTGCAGAACGCAAACGCCGTCGCGCGCACGCGTGTCTCGAACTGCTCGGGCAACCAGAGGCTGAAGAGCGCAAAGTTGCCGCCGAAGAAACCGAGCACGAACAGCCACGCGATAAACGGCGCCAGCCCATTGGGCAGATAGAAGGCCCAGCCAAAGCTGCCGGCAATCGAAACCGCCATCCCCGCAAAATAAATCGCGGCCGTTTTTCTGCGCCCGACGCGCTCCGCGATCACTGGCAAGATCAGACAACCCAGTATGGTGCCGATCGACAACAGGCCGGTTGCCAAAGATGCGGTTTTCGTCGCGCCGCTCTTGTCGAAACCCGCTTTCTGCGCCAACTGAATCACGGCCGTTGGTTCGTAGACCGTGCCCGCCCACAAGCCGACGATCGCAATCGTCACCAGCGCGGCAGCCACCCAGGTGCGACGCCGGTAGCGCGGCCCGAGAATTTCGCGCAACGGATTCACGCGGGCCCTGGTACCCGCCTCGGCCTCCTGAAACTTCTTCGTTTCCTGCACGCGAGTCAAGATCAGAATGGCGACGACGATCGGCACCGCGCCGGTCAGAAACATTGCGCGCCAGCCGAAATGTACGCCGATCGTGTAATTCAGGGCCGCTGCCAAAAAGAAGCCGGCGTAGTAGCCGGTCTGCAAATAGCCTGCCCCCATCTTGCGCCGGTCCTCCGGCCAAGCCTCAGCCACGTAAGTCCCCGCGAGCGCCCATTCGCCGCCGATCCCGACACCCGCGATGAAACGGAAGCTCGCGAGCTCCCAGACGTTTTGCGCCATGGCCGAAAGCCCGGTGAAGATGGCGAAAGTGAAGATCGTGGCGGCCAGCACCTTGGTGCGCCCGAAGCGGTCGGCAATCGGCCCCCAGATGAACGACAGGCCCCAGCCCACCAGGAACAGAGCGAACAGGATCGAGCCGGCGAGCCCGACATTGGCCGATGTCGCGGCATAGCCCGAACGCGGCAGCAGCTCAGTCAGCGCTGGCGTAAGCACCAGCGCGTAGATGAAGGAATCCATCCCGTCGAGCGTCCAGCCGGTCCATGCGCCCCAGAATCCTGCGATCTGCGAACGATTGAGCGGCGTGCGACGTCGCGCGGGGTTCGTCTGGTCCGTCACAGGACTCATCTTTGCGCCTCCGGCTGTTACGGGTGAACGACTGCTCCTAAGAAAATCGCATACGACAGATCTACAGACGGTCTCATGGGACACCAAGCGTTCCCGTCTTGCGGGGCTGCAGCTATGCTCCGTTCACTCCCAGCTTTGACTGGCCGATGCGTCGGATCGCGCGGACGGCTTGAAGGCTTAACGCGAACCGGGAAAGGCGAACGCATGCGCCAGTTGACAGCCGCAGCCGCCATCGCCGCCATCGCGATGTTGGTGGCGGCGTGCGGTGGCAACAACCAGAGCAGCCCATCCTCATCGACCACGACGACGACCACGACGACCACGACGCGGCCTCCGGTCGCGCAGGCCGCGTTGGCGAATCTCTTGCTCAGTACGGCCGAGATTGATACCGCCCTAGGCCTCACCGGAACGGCGAGCAAGGAAAAGATCGACAAGCTGGAAGACGACAACGTCAAGCAGAAATGGCCCGCGGGATGGCAATTCCCCGCCGAATGCCTTGACACCTTGAACGCCGGAGAGGCACCCGTCTATGCCGGCAGCGGGTATACCGCGGTTAGTGGGGACGACGATTCTGTGGCCCTTCCAGCTGGATCGAATGATCCGGACCCTGAGGTGACCCAGGTGGTGGTGTTGTTCCCCTCCGCCAAGGAGGCGAATGCCTTCTTCACCGCCTCCTCCCAACGGTGGCCGGCCTGCGCCAACCGCGAATTCACCAGTCCTGGGGACCCGACCATGGACAACATCGCAATAGACTTCAAGGTGGGAGCGGTCTCCAACGCGAACGGGCTTTTGATCGCCACGATTAACGGGAGCATGGTCAAGCCAGGAACTCCCAGCCTCGACATGGGCACCTGCCAGCGGGCGCTCACCGTACGCAACAACGTTGCGATCGACATCAGCGGCTGCCGCAAGGACCCGGGCGACTTGGGGGTCAACGTCCTCAATCAGATCGCTGGCAAAGTCGACAAACAGTAGGGCTGCCAGTCTCGCCCTGGCGCGCTTCTTACACCGTGCGAGCCAGACGGTCCACGAGCAGCTCGGCGAACCTCGCTGGGTCCTCGAGTGCCCCGCCTTCCGCCAGAAGCGCTGTGCCGTATAATAATTCCGCGGTCTCAGCGACCGAGGAATCGTCACTGCGATCTTTGTGAGCGTCGCGCAGGCCGATGACGAGCGGATGGTTCGGGTTGAGTTCCAAAATCCGCTTCCCGACTGGAATGTCCTGCCCGGAAGCCCGGTAGAGGCGCGCGAGGGCCGGTGTGATCTCGAAGGCGTCGGTGATCAGGCAGGCCGGCGACTCGGTCAGTCGGGTGGATAACCGCACTTCCTTGACTTGATCACTCAAGGTCTCCTTCAACCAGGTGAGCAGGTCGGCGAAATCCTTCTGCTGCTCCTTGCGCTCCTCCTCGTGCGCCGTCTTCTCTTCCTCGGTGTCGAGGTCGATCTCACCCTTTGCCACCGAGTGCAGCGGTTTGCCGTCGAACTCGGTCACCTGCCCCACCCAGATCTCGTCGACCGGGTCGGTGAGCAACAGCACCTCGTAACCCTTGGCCTTGAACGCTTCGAGATGCGGGGAGTTCAGGAGCTGCTGGCGCGATTCGCCGGTCGCGTAGTAGATCTGCTCCTGACCGTCCTTCATGCGTTCGATGTACTCGGCGAGAGTGGTGAGTTCGTCTTCCCTGTCGGCCGAGCTGTGCGTCGAGGCGAACGAGGAAACCGTTAACAGCGTCTCCTGGTTGTCGAAGTCCAACATCAGGCCCTCTTTGAGGACCTTGCCGAACTGGCTCCAGAAGGTGCGGTAATCCTCCGGCCGCTCGGACTGCAGATCCTTGATCGCCGAGAGGACCTTCTTGGTGAGACGGCGACGGATCGCGTTGATCTGGCGATCCTGCTGCAGGATCTCGCGGGAGACGTTGAGCGACATATCCTGTGCGTCGACGACCCCCTTGATGAAGCGCAGGTATCTGGGCATGAGCTGCTCGCAGTCGCCCATGATGAAGACGCGTTTGACGTACAGCTCCACCCCGACCTTGCTGTCCCGGTCGAACAAGTTGAACGGCGCCACCGACGGAATGAACAGCAGGGCCTGGTACTCGAAGGTGCCTTCGGCCTTCATCGAGATGACCTCGAGCGGGTCGTCCCACGCGTGCGCGATGTGCTTGTAGAACTCCTTGTACTCCTCGTCGGAGACCTCGTTTTTAGGCCTGGCCCACAGTGCCTTCATCGAGTTGAGGGTCTCGGTTTCAATGGTGACGACCTCGTCGCCGCCGTCCTCGGGGGCGGGGGTTCGTCGCTCGACCTCCATCCGGATGGGCCAGGCAATGAAGTCGGAGTACTTCTTGACCAGGTTCCTGATCTTCCATTCGGCGGTGTAGTCGTGCAGCTCGTCCTCGGCGTCTGCGGGCTTGAGGTGCAGCGTGACCGATGTGCCCTGCGGGGCATCCTCGACCGATTCGATGGTGTAGGTGGCCTCGCCGATCGACTCCCACCGGGTGGCCTCACTCTCGCCGGCCTTGCGGGTGAGCAACTCGACTTTGTCGGCCACCATGAACGTCGAGTAGAAACCGATCCCGAACTGACCGATCAGTTCCTCTGACGCAGCCTCATTCTTGGCCTCACGTAATTGCTGGCGCAGCTCAGCAGTACCTGATTTGGCAAGAGTGCCGATCAGGGCCACGACTTCCTCGCGCGTCATACCGATGCCGTTGTCGCGAATGGTCAGCGTTCGTGCATCCCTGTCCGCCTCGATCTCGATGTGCAGGTCGGAGGTGTCGACGTCCAGGTCCTTGTTCTGGAACGCGTCGATTCGCAGCTTGTCCAGTGCATCGGAGGCGTTCGAGATCAACTCCCGCAGAAACGAGTCCTTGTTGGAGTAGACCGAGTGGATCATCAAATCCAGCAGTTGGCGTGCCTCCGCCTGAAACTCCAACTGCTCGACGCCCGCATTCATGAGATTTCCTTCCACGCCATGACACGTGAATTTACCGAGATCCGAAGCGACCATGCCCCCGGGGGCCGCGCTGACGGCCTGTTCCTACGTGCATAAGGTCGCGCTCTACCCTGTGATCACCGCAACCGAGCCCCGCAGTGAAGGGAAATCAGGTGTCTGTTGCTCAACGCGAACGTGCCGCCCTCGTCGACACCATGCGCGGCGTCGGGCCGGATGCGCCCACCCTGTGCGAAGGCTGGAAGACACGGGACCTGGCCGCCCATCTGGTGATCCGGGAGTACCGCATCGACGCCGCACCTGGCATCACGATCCCTTTCTTCTCCGCCCACACCGCCAAGGTGCAGAAAGAGGTGACCGAGCAGACCGATTGGGACGAACTGGTGGACAAGGTGGCGTCCGGTCCGCCGTTCTACTCACCGCTCAAACTGCTCGACCCAGTGGCCAATGTCGCCGAGATGTTCATCCACCACGAGGACGTACGCCGCGCGCAGCCCGGCTGGCAGCCGCGCGTGCTGGAACCCGCCCTGGCCACCATGCTGCGCCGCACGCTGTCGCTGATGGGCCGGCTAACGCTGACGAAGGTCCCCGCCCGGCTGGCGTTGCGTACCCCGGGGGGCAAGACGATGCTGACCGCCGGCCGCGGCCCGGCGGTCGTGGTCACCGGTGCGCCCGAGGAGCTGCTGCTGTTCTCCGCCGGGCGCGTGGCCCAAGTCGAGTTCGACGGCGACGAGGCGACGGTACAGGCGGTGCGCGACGCACCCAAAGGCTTATAGCCGGCGAGCGTCAGGGATCAGCCGAAGGCCTCACGGACCGTCCCTCCCGAGCGTCAATCAGCCGGCGGAGTAGCGGATCTGGGACGAAACCCCGAGTGCGCTATCGAGACGGACACAGCACTCCCTACTGGGCCCAGGTGGTCGACGAGGACGGCCGAACCGGTAGCCACCCCGTCGTTGCTGTAGTGGGTAAGTGAGGCCAGCCCGATGTGGGGCCCTTCGGGCAGCCGGCTCAAGGCGAGGGTGTAGTCGGCGTTGATGAACTGCAACGCGTGTGTGCCCCAGTTGGCGATTGCGGCTGTGACGTCGGCAGCCATCGCCGCGCGGGTGAAAGCGCTGAGTGGTTCACCGTCGATCAATGAGCGTGTTTCTTGCAACCAGGTGTATTTCGGTCCCGACGTATTTGCCCATTCGGGGTCGGGATTCTGGATCCCGGCACCCCAGCCGTAGGTTCGCATGAAAAGCGACGGGTTGGCGCCGTCATGCTCGAGGGGTAGCTGCGGCATCTGCACTGGTTGAGACCACACGTGCCCATCGGGCTGCGGGCCGCGCCGCAAAAACAGGGCACTCGCACGTGCCACGGTGTTGCCGCCCTGGATGGCAACGCCCTCGACCAGTCGCAATCGCCGTCGGTCGTGCTGTACCCGGGTGTGCACCTCAAGTGGTTCCAGCGCGGTTGGCGCGGGAAGGTCGACGGTCAGCCGCGCCGGTTGCAGTTGCGGGTCGTCGACCGCGTGTTCGACCGCCCAGCCCAAGAGGCCGCCGATGACGTGGCCGCTGATCGACGGGCCCCATCCCCCACGCGCTATTTTTGTTGGCAGGTAAAGGCTTTCGTCTCGGGTGAAGTACGGCGTCGACGGCTCCAAATCGATATCATCCGGCGCGATATTAGGCTCGGTCACCGCGTGACTCTGCACATGAACAAGACTTTCATGGGATTCCTCCTTGACCGGCAACAGTAGATATTACTCGCGCACTACGGATTTACGGCTTGCAGCACCACCGCGGTGTGGGCGTCGACGGTCAGCTTTTGCGCCGCGCCCAGTTCCTCGGATGCCGTCGCATCCTCGGCTCCGGAGTGCAGCACCGTGCGCCACTGAGTGCCGAAATCGGCTGGCGGAAGGACGAACTCAAGTGGCTCGTAGTGGGCATTGAAGCAGAGTAGGAACGAGTCATCGAGCACCGGCTGCCCTCGCGCATCGCGGTCGGGAATGCCGTGGCCGTTAAGGAACACCGCGACCGATTTCGCGAAGCCCGCGCCCCAGTCCTCGTCGGTCATCTCGGCGCCCTCGGGGGTGAACCAGGCGATGTCGGGCAAGCCGGCCTCGCCACGGCGGCCTACCGGCTTACCGTTGAAGAACCGCCGCCTGCGAAACACCGGGTGGTTCGCGCGCAGTGCTGACACCGCGCGGGTGAACTCCAGTAGGCCGGCATCGGCATCGGCCCAGTCGATCCAGGTGATCGTGTTGTCCTGGCAGTAACCGTTGTTGTTGCCGCCCTGCGTACGGCCGAGCTCGTCGCCGTGGCAGATCATCGGAACACCCTGCGACAGGAGCAGGGTGGTGATGAGGTTGCGCTCCTGGCGACCGCGCAGCTCGTTGATAGCGGGGTCGTCGGTCGGCCCTTCGACGCCGCAGTTCCACGACCGATTGTGGCTCTCGCCGTCGTTGTTGTCCTCACCGTTGGCCTCGTTGTGCTTCTCGTTGTACGACACCAGGTCGCGCAGCGTGAAGCCGTCGTGGGCGGTGACGAAGTTGATCGAGGCAACTGGCCTGCGTCCGGTGCGCTCGTAGAGGTCGGCCGATCCCGACAATCGGTAGGCGAACTCGTCGAGCGTGGCGGGCTCACCGCGCCAGAAGTCCCGCACGGTGTCGCGGTACTTTCCGTTCCACTCCGTCCACTGCGGCGGGAAATTGCCCACCTGGTAGCCGCCCGGCCCGACGTCCCAGGGTTCGGCGATGAGCTTGACCTGGCTGACAGTTGGATCCTGTTGCACGAGTTCGAAGAACGTCGACAGCCTGTCCACGTCGTAGAACTCGCGGGCCAGCGTCGAAGCCAGGTCGAATCGGAAGCCGTCGACGTGCATCTCGGTCACCCAATAGCGCAACGAGTCCATGATGAGCTGCAACGAATGGGGATGCCCGACGTTGAGGCTGTTACCCGTGCCGGTGTAGTCCATGTAGTAGCGCTTGTCGCCATCGACCAGCCGGTAGTACGCGGGGTTGTCGATACCGCGCATGGACAGCGTCGGGCCCAGGTGATTGCCCTCGGCGGTGTGGTTGTAGACCACATCGAGGATGACCTCGATGCCCGCATCATGCAGCGAGCGCACCATCGCCTTGAATTCCTGCACCTGCCCGCCAGGCGAAGTGGCGCTGGAATATTTCGGGTCGGGCGCAAAGAACGAGATCGTGTTGTAGCCCCAGTAGTTCGTCAGATCCTTCTCGACCAAGGTGGAGTCGTTAGCGAAGTGGTGCACCGGCATCAGCTCGATCGCGGTGACGCCGAGGCTCTGCAGATGCTCGATTATCACCGGGTGCGCCACAGCGGCGTACGTACCACGTATCTGTTCGGGGATGTCCGGATGGGTATTCGTCAGACCCTTGACGTGCGCCTCGTAGACGATCGTGTCGGCATACTCGTGGTTGGGCGGGCGGTCGTTGACCCAATCGAAGTACGGGCTGATCACCACCGACTTGGGCATGCTGGCCGCCGAGTCGTCGTCGTTGCGGCTGTCGGGGTCACCGAACGTGTAGCTGAACAGTGACTGGTTCCAATCGAACGTGCCGTCTATGGCCTTCGAATACGGATCCAGCAACAACTTGTTCGGGTTGTACCGCAGTCCGGCGTCAGGCTCGTACGGGCCGTAGACGCGGTAGCCATAGCGCTGGCCGGGTTCGATGGCCGCCACGAAACCGTGCCAGACAAAGCTGTCGACCTCGGGCAGCGTGATCCGCGTCTCAGTGCCATCGGCGTCGAACAGGCACAACTCGACCCGCTCAGCCACCTCGCTGAACACCGCGAAGTTGGCGCCCGCACCGTCGTACGTCGCACCCAGCGGGTAGGCCCTGCCCGGCCACACTTCGAAAACGGGCGTGGGGCCACGGGTGCCTGCGCTTGCCATGGCGCAGTTGATACCCGACCATGGCAGCGGTCAAACCGAGCGCGACTGTAAACGACACACACACGACACCAGGCGCCACCACGCATCTATCCGAAATATCCTGGCGCACAACCATTTTACTGGCACGCTCGGCGGCGGCCTGGCCGGCTACGGCCTCAGCGTGATCTTCACAGCGCCGTCGAGCCTGGCCCGCCAACCTCAGCTGCCGGCGATCCAGGCTTTTTCCTGACCGGGCTCGGGCAGAACGCGGCCGCCTTCGACGGCGAAACTGGCTGGGCTGCTCTCGAAAACCGCAAGCACTCGCTCGGCGGGTATGCCTGTAATCCGCGTTACGGCGGAAGCGATTTCGGTGACAAGACGCGTGGTCTCGGCTTTCGGGTGGCCTTCACGTATCCAGCCGCTGACGAGAACTGGACTAGCTGGTACCCCGTCGGTGTAGACGTTGTCTGAAGGCAATTCATGGAAAACCACGTTGACATAGGTGCTGGGCACGTGATTGATCGCCGAGTGGATTTTCGCAATCTCAGCCGCCAACGTCGCCTTGACGGGGCCGGGCAGCGTCCCTGCTGTGGTCGTGCAGGTATAGATAGGCATCTGTGCTCCTTCAGGGGGCAGTCACAACGGCAATCACCTTCATCCGCCCAAACTCGGAGGTACTAGTCATCTCGCGGACAGTCTTCGTGCTTGTGCGGACAAATATTTCGATCGGCTCCTTGATTGTTGACCGAGCCGGTGTGGTTGTCGATGTCCTCCCTAACAACTCAGCGCCTGCTCTGATGTGCCGCGACACAATGGGTTAGCGAAGTTGGTCGGGTCGTCGAAGGTTCGCCCGCGTGGCTGGAGCACCCTCAGGTTGCATCCCCAGGGGTGTTGCTCTCCCCCTCGGCGCCGGTCGTGTCTGGAGCTTTTCGCAAAGCACGGTTGGTGGAGCGCAAGTCGGTATTGGCCGCCGACAGTGTGGCGTTGTCATCCTCGAGGTCGAGGATACGAGCGATGGCGGCCAGGTTGATCCCGGCTTCGACCAGCGCGCTGATGCGCCGTAGCCGGGCCAAGTCGTCGGCGCTGTAGCGCCGGGTTCCGCCATCACTTCGAGCCGGTATCAGCAGACCGTAACGTTCGTACAAGCGCAGCGACTGCACCGGTATGCCGGAAAGTTCGGCGGCCACGGAGATTCCGTACACACCGTGATCAGCAGCCGGGGCACCGGTGGGGCCACCAACATCGGCCATCGAGCATCTCCTCGCGTGCGTACACAGGAAACCTGTGTATCACACTTGCACTGAACTTTCGATGGTGCTATATAAAACCTATGTCAGTGGACATAGATAGTACGCCGCCACCGGCGCTCTTGTGAAGCGATATCGTAATGTCGTCCTCGGCGTTCAGAGTCCAGCGCCTCTTATTCGACTATCGACGCCGCCGCTTGGCGGATATGCGACGAGCACTTTTGCCTGTGTCTGTTATTGACGGTGCCGTCAACACAGCGGTCGATCATGTGGTGAACTGAACGCGAGGAGGCAAGCTTCGCGATGAGCTGGGATCTGAACGGCCAATCGGCCGATGTCCAACAAGCCTTGGCCGGTGGCGAACCGCAGCGGGTGGGGTGGTTTCGCTTCTACTTCGCCGACCAGCGGTGGGAGTGGTCCGAACAGGTGCAGCGTTTGCACGGGTATGAGCCCGGCACTGTTACCCCCACTACCGAGCTCGTGCTTGCACATAAACATCCCGACGACCGCGGCCAGGTCGCGGCTACCATCGACGACATTCTGAGCACCCACAAGGCGTTCAGCACCCGTCATCGCATTGTCGACACCGGCGGAACTGTGCGCCACGTCGTCGTGGTCGGTGACCAGCTCTACGACGACCAGCGCGCCGTGATCGGAACATACGGCTTCTACGTCGAGGTCACGCGGGTGCCCGACCAGGCGCACGAGGACCTCGTTACGGCGAGGCTGGCTGAGATCGCCGACAGCCGCGCCGCCATCGAGCAGGCCAAAGGCATGTTGATGCTGATCTATGGCATCGACGACGTCGCCGCGTTTAACCTGCTCAAATGGTTGTCGCAGGAAGCCAACGTCAAGCTGCGGCTGCTGGCCGAGCAGATCTGTAAAGACTTCCGAGGCGCCGGGCTCACTCTGACGTCGCAATCGGAGTTCGACCAACTACTGCTGACCGCGCGTCTGCGCGTTGGCAGCGCCGACGGCCCAGCCGTGGCGCAAGAGGCGTGAGAGTGCCGCTGCCTGCCGCTGAGATGCCTTGTCTAGGCTGATCTTTGGTTTGAACAGACCTGATCTATCTTGAGGCTACCGGCCGCAGGCCGTCGAGGGCGATGTTAGTCACCTGCTCGGCCAGGTCGCTGTTGTAGGTCTCAACCGCTTGGCAGCCGACCAGCAGCGCCTTCACCTCCGGTACGCCGACATCCTTTCGCGCCGTACCGGATTCTTGGGCAGCGCTTAACAGTTCGCCGAGCAGACCGAGGAAGGCGTCCTCAGCCTCGGGCACCGAGGTATTGATGTCTATTCCCAAGCCGGCCAGGGCGTCGACGAGGCCGCGGTCCGCAGCGCCCCACTGCAACACCATCGAGAGCAAAAAGGTGAACAGCGCCTCGCCGGGGTCATCGGATTTCAGCAAGGTGTAGCCGTCGTCGATGATGCGGTGTAACCGATCGGCGATCACCGCCTGGAACAGCGCCTCCTTGGTCGGAAAATGGCGGTACACGGTTCCCGCTCCGACGTCGGCTCGCCGGGCTATCTCATCGATCGGCACCGACAGGCCTTCAGCCGCGAACGTCTCGTAGGCGACCTCCAACACCCGGGCCCGGTTGCGGGCAGCGTCGGCACGCAGCGGGCGCTCGGGTCGAGCCACGTCACACCACCTCCGATCGAACCATGCTTGACAAAGCGGGGCGATCGTTCCGTATAGTCAAGCATAATCGGAGCGGACGCCCCGTTTAAGCCGATTCTAGTAAAGGAGCTTCTCATGCCCAACTGGACCACCGCAGACATTCCCGACCAAACCGGCCGCACCGCCATCATCACTGGGGCGAACACTGGCCTCGGTTATGAGACGGCTGTCGCGCTGGCCGGGCAAGGTGCGCGCGTCGTCCTCGCCGTGCGCAATCTCGACAAGGGCAAGCAGGCCGCCACCCGCATCGCCGAAGCCCACCCGGGTGCCACTGTGGAGCTGCAGGAACTCGATCTGACCTCGCTGGCCTCCATCCGGGCCGCCACTGAGCAATTGCGCGCCGATCACGACCGCATCGACCTGCTGATCAACAACGCCGGAGTGATGTGGACGCCCAAGTCGACCACCGCGGATGGCTTCGAGCTGCAGTTCGGTACTAATCATCTGGGCCACTTCGCGCTGACCGGGTTGCTGCTCGATCGACTGCAGCCGGTGCCCGGTTCGCGGGTCGTCACGGTCAGCAGCATCGGCCATCGCCTGCGCGCGGCAATCCATTTCGACGATCTGCAGTGGGAGCACAGCTACAACCGCGTCGGCGCCTATGGGCAATCCAAGTTGGCCAACCTGCTGTTCACCTATGAGCTGCAGCGCCGGCTGGCCCCGCGCGGAACAACCGCCGCCCTGGCGGCACACCCCGGCGGCTCGCGAACGGAGCTCACCCGCAACGTGCCCCGTCTGGTCGCAGCGGTCAACGCCGTCCTCGAACCGCTCTATCAGGGTGCGGATCGGGGCGCACTGCCGACACTGCGCGCCGCGACCGACCCCGGAGTGCACGGCGGCCAGTACTACGGGCCTGGTGGCATCGGCGAGCTGCGAGGATACCCGAAGGTAGTGCCGTCCAGTGACCAGTCCCACGACGTGAAGCTGCAGCGGCGGTTGTGGGAGGTCTCCGAAGACCTCACCGGTGTGGTCTATCCGGTCGGCTGACGCTGATTTCCTGACCAACCGGCAACTCCTATTCGGTGGCGAGGCAGCCACAGCGGGCCCCGACGAACCGCTCCACGGTCGGCCCTTCTCAATAGCTGCCGCGCAGCGAAGCAGCCACCGAATAGGGTGTTGCGGATTCAGATTCGAGCCTGCACGCTCGCGCGGGAAAGCCGTTATCCTTGCAGTTCAGATGACTGCTGACCGTAGAGCTTTGCAGCGTAGATCGATGCAAAAGATTTGCAGAGGCTCGTCATAGCAAACTCATAGGGTAGCTATTTAGCGTGGCTCACTGTCAGGGCGAGTGTCCAAACATTCACTAGAGACAGGTGAAGGACCATGAAACTGAGGCAACTAATCGGGGGCGTGACCATCGTCGGTGCTCT
>JBEKNM010000012.1:0-19380 GCA_049522835.1 Mycobacterium sp. | reverse complement strand
GGTTCATGCGCCGCTCCTCCTCATCGCTTCGCTCTGCATCGTCGCCGGCGCGGTTCATGCGCCGCTCCTCCTCATCGCTTCGCTCTGCATCGTCGCCGGCTCCGGCCATCAGCGCCGCTCCTCCTCATCGCTTCGCTCTGCATCGTCGCCGGCGCGGCTCATGCGTCGGCCCGCAGCAGGATCACGCCGCTGGGAGTGAGGCCACCACTACTGACCACGCCGACGCGAGCTTCGGCGACTTGGCGTTCGCCGGCCTCACCGCGCAACTGGCTGACGGCTTCATGCAGCAGACCCATGCCGTGGGTGCGGCCATGTGAGAGCTGGCCGCCATGAGTGTTCAGTGGCAGCACGCCGTCGCGAGCGATGTTCTTGCCGCCATCCAGGAATTCCTTGGCCTCGCCGATCCCGCAGAATCCCAGCGCCTCAATCCAGGACAGGCAGTTCATGGTGAACCCGTCGTAGAGCTCGGCGACGTCGACGTCGGTGGGACGCAGCGAAGTACGCGTCCACATGTGCGCCGCTTGACCCAGCACCTGCGGCTCATGGGTCAACGTGCTCTGGTCCCAGTCGATCCGCTCGATGATCTGGGTGCCCACCGCCTCCACCAGGACGGGCGGCTTGGCCAGATCGCGCGCGGCGTCGACGGCGGAGACGACGACGGCTATTGCCCCGTCGCAGGGCACGTCACAGTCGTAGAGACCGAACGGCGTGGTGATGGGCCTTGCGTTCAGGTAGTCGGCCATGGTCATAGGGGTCCGATAGACCGCGGACGGATTGAGTTCGGCGTTGGCCCGCTGGTTCAGCGCGATCCAACCCAGCGTCTCTTTCGTCGTGCCGTAGCGGTGGAAGTGCCGTTGTGCGTTGAGCGCCAGGGTATGTGCCGCCGACGTGGCGCCGAACGGGATCTGCCAGCTAGTGGTGCGGCCCATGGACGGGGTGATCTTGCCCTGCTTCATCAGCTCGTTGAAGGTCGCTTCCCACAGCGTCCGAAAGCACAGCACATGCCGGGCCAGGCCGCCGGCGATCGCAAGCATCGCGACGATCACCGACCCGCCCGGACCGAAGGTTTCGGGGCCGCCGTTGTGCCACGTCGGCCGGATACCCAGGGCCGCCTCCAGCGCGGTAACTCCGCCTTCACCGAACCCGCCGAAGTTACCGCCGCCCGGGTAGGTGGACAGGCCGTCGATGTCGTCGAAGGTCAGTCCGGCATCGGCGACCGCCGCCTCGCACGCCTGCACCGTCAGCGATAGCGCGGGCTGCATCAGGCGGCGCCCGATCGGCGACATGCCGATCCCGGTGAGCGCGACCTTGTCCTCGAACTTCTCCGCAGTGAGCATCGGCCGGACGTATTCGCCGAAGCGCTCCGGGGCGATCTCGTCGGCCGGCAGAGGAGCAGGTTGGCTATCGGCCTCAACCTTGCTGGGGCGAAACAACGGCAGCCAGACGTCCTCGATGTGCTCGAAGACGACTTCCACCTGTTGGCCGAGCTCGAGCACATCGGGATCACCATTCACGATGGTGGTGGTCAGCCGCACTCGGGGATCTTCGGCGATCGCCACCTGCGCGACCACGTACGGCGCCGGCAGCCCGGGCAGGCTGAACCGGTGGTTCACGGTGAACCCGGCGAGGGTCGCCTTGCCGGAGACGGCGCGTACACCCATATCGCGGGAGCGACAGTAACGGCACACCGGCGCGGGCGGATGGATCAGCGCATCGCAGGCTTTACATTCCTGCAGCCGGAGCGTGTCGTCGGCGCCCGAAGTCCAGAAGAACTCGTTCTCGTCGGTGACCAGGGGCAGCGGGCGTCCCGGTGCTGCTGACACGTCACCTCCGGGAGTAGGGCGGTAGGCCCGTTATACGAATCGGAGAATTACGTTATCACTGGCGAGCAGGCGCGATCGAGGCCGTATCGCCGTGCGGAGCGGTCAACGCGTGAACCCCCATTGGGCTTCGTTCGATTCGGTCTTGACGTGCGCGGCGGGATCGTCCATGTCGCGCAGCGGTGGGTCGGGGACGCTGGGTCGGGGCTCACCGATCTCAGTGATCGCGTGCACCGGGCAGTCCAACAGTGCGCGCATGACCGGATCGTGATCTTGCTCGGCCACGGCGCCATCCCCGGTTAGAGACGCGTATCCCCAGTCGTCCAGCGAGAAGTAATCGGGCGCATGCTTGGCGCACAGGCCAAAGCCGTCGCAAATGGTCCGATCCAAACGGATTTTCATGCCTGACCCACAGCCTCCACCTCGTAGGGACGGTCGGCGCGGAATGTGCGGTTACCGCAGTCTTGGCAGCCATCTTCGAGATGGCGGGCAACCTCGACGGGAAACTGGTCGAGCAGGCTTGCGGCGACATTGGTGGCCGCATCCAGCGTTGCGCAGGCCCCGCGCCCGCGCAGCACCACCGACCAGCGCCGCAACCGGTCGACGTCCTCAGTGGTGGCGGCGCCGTCGCGCAGCGCGCCAGCGACGGCGGCCATCGCCGCCGTCCCGTTGAAACACGACCCGCACTGGCCGGCATTTTCGCGGTCGAAGTACGCCAGCACCGAAGCCGCGACCGCCACGGGGCAGTCGTCGGTGATCACCGAGATCGCGCCGCAGCCCAGCCCGCTGCCGAACCGCCGCATCGTCTCGTGGTCCAAGCTGGTCTCGAGTACCCTGCGATTCAGGAAGCCGGCGAAGTAGCCGCCCATCAGCGTGCCTCGCACCTGGCTCGGCGAAATTCCTTGCAGTGCAAGCAGTTCAGTGAAAGGAAAGCCGTGCGGGAGCTCGTAGAGAACTGGCGGTCGGCTGGCTCCGGTGATGGTCGCCAGGAACGTACCCGGCGACAGTGACGTGCCCTGCGAGCGGAACGCGGCCGAACCGTGGCACTGCAGGTAAGCCAGATTGGCCAGCGTTTCGACGTTGCTCACCAGCGTGGGTCGTCCGGCGACGCCGGCTTCGAATGGTCGCGGCGGTTTGTCCGTCGGCTTGGCTGGGCCGCCATTGATCATGCGGACCGCGGCGGTCTCCTCGCCGGCCACATACCCAGGTGGCACCGTCAACACGCCGGCCGAGATGCCCCAGAGGGTCTCCGCGTCCAGTTCGCTCAGCGCGGTTTCCACACTGCGCGCCGATTCGTGGTCGGACACGTAGACGTAGGCGCGGTCGGCGCCCACGATCGTCGCGGCCAACCGCAGTCCGTCCAGAACCAAGTGTGGCCGGTTGCGCAGCAGCCAGCGGTCCTTGATCGAAGCCGGTTCTCCCTCTTCGCCATTCGCGACGACGGTAGTGCCACCGGCTCCGCTGATTAGGCGTCCGTTATCGCGCACCGAACGCAACTTCACCGCAAGCGGAAAGCCGGCCCCGCCGCGGCCGAGCAGTCCGCTTGATTCAACTTCGCCCAGCAATTCGTCGGCGCTGGCAAGCGGAAGGTAGCCGCCGAGCTGCCGGTATGCAGCGAAGTCCTCGCGCCCCTTTCCAGGCTGCTGACCCAGCAGCCGGGGCGGGCACCCCGGCGAGGTCGCGACCGTGATGAGTGTGGGTTGGGTGGTTACCTGGCTGTTCACGGACTAGCTCGCCATCACTCCAGTTAGGCTTGCGCACATGCGGACTGCGGTGCTGCGCGTCAACGTCGACCCCAAAAGTGTGCTCACACTTCCGCAATTACAAGAGGGCATGGCGGTGCTCCTCGGACTCGTGGTCGAGATCGGCGCCGACGTGGTCGAAAACGATCTTGCGGCTTTGCCGGCCAGCCGTCGCGAGGTGCAGCTGCTGATCGCAGCAGAAGACGTCGACGCGGCCAAGCAACGAGCAATCGATCTGTGCAGTAGGGCTTTTGGCACTGCCCCGGTTCCTGGTGTGGTCACCTTCGTGAGCAGGGGAACCGACGACGACGCGCACGGCGTGCTGTCCGCATTCGGGCTCACCGGCGAGATCGCCCGAACGCCTGGCGATGACGGCTACGACGTCGTCTATGTGACGCTGCGTGAGGACGATCTCGAGCGCGTTCCGGAAAGCCGGGTGCACACGGCGCTGGAGGCCTCGCTCAACTGCGAGGTCCACATTCGCATCAGGTAAATGCATTAGCGGCCCAAGAACTCGAGGATCGCCGGCGCCGCCTGCACCCAGGTGTCGAACATGTTGAAATGCGTCACCTTGCCCGACGCGCGTTCTTCGGATGCGCGCTCCCACGCGTCCTCGGGCCAGGGCGGATCGATGAGCTTCGATCCCTTGATCAGGCAGCTGACTTCCAGCGACGTCCGTTTGGGGTGATCCCAGTCGTTCTCTCCGCCTCGAATGATCAACGTGGGAACCTGGATTCGGTCGAACTTTTCGTCCTCGACGCCGGGAATGGTTTGTCCTGGCTTGGACACAAACGCGTTGAGCCAGCGCAGCATGACCTTGAGGAACTCGTCGCGGTCAAGGTCAAGGAACCGTTGCTTGTTGGCCGGATTCTCCTCGATGCGCTCGCGCCATTCTTGCACCTTCGTCACTCCCTCCATTCCGGTTCCGCGCGCCGCGAGAATGCTTGGCACGATGTAGAACGAACCCAGCACGAAGGAGCCGTAGATCCCGCCGACGATGTTCCAAACCACCAGCTTGGTGACCATTTCGGGGTAGAGCATCGTGGTCAGCATGGAATCCCTTGCTCCGCCGGATCCCCCGGCGAGGATGCACTGCTTCACGCCGAGCGCGCCTAACAAAGCATGCAAGGTCTCGGCCCGCATGTGTGACTCGCTTTGGCCGTAGAACTGCACATCGGATGCGCCGCAATTGGGTCGGTCCCACAGCAGCACCCGATAACCGCCGGCTACCAGTGCCTCGGCCAGCGGACGCAGGCCGGGGATCTCCTTGCTGAATCGCCCACCCGGCGTCAGGGCAATGAGATCACCTGACTCACCGAGGATTTCGTAGACAACATTGCCACCGTTTACCTCGATAGAAGACATGCGATTCTCCTCTAGTGTCACGCCATAACCAGAACGTCGTTGCCGACGACACGCACCGGGTAGGTGCGGATACTCCACTCCGGCTTGACCGCGGTGGTGCCGGTCGCCAGCTCGAAACCCCACTGGTGCCAGGGGCAGTAAATGTATTCCAGATCCCGCACCATGACCGCGTCGCCGGCGGCGGTCTCGTCCACTACGGTGCGTCCGCGTTGGCGCCCCGAGCACAGCGGTCCGCCCTGGTGCGGGCAGTAGTTCGCGATGGCGTAGAAGGAGCCGCTGACGTTGTAGACACCCACGCCGTGCCGCCCGATCGGCACCAGCTTGTGGGTGCCCGGCGGAATCTCGTCCACTGTCGCAACAACATGCTCGCGGCCCTGGGCGAGGCGGGGCCGCTTGGTGTCTTCCGCCAATTTCAGAGCACCCGGACCTGGCCCTCGAGGGCCGGCACCGTCTCCGGGAGGTGATAGGTCGCGATGCCGTTTTTGTACATCACCGCGTCGCGGGCCGCCTTGGGGAGGTGCTTGACCAACCAGCGCGGATCGTCGAACGTCCAGTGCGGGTAGTCCGAGGAGTACAGCAGGATCTTGTCGCACTCCATCCATTCCAGGGCGCGGGTCAACTCGGTTTTGTCCTCCGGGTAGTCCAGCGGCTGCGTGGTGAACTTGATGTGCTCCTTGACGTACTCCGATGGCTTGCGCTTGATGTCCACCCACGACTTGCGTGCTTCAAAAATCGCGTCCATCCGCCACATCAGCGGCAGGATCCAGGTGAAGGCGTGCTCGACGAACACGATCCGCAACGTCGGGAACCGGTCGAACACGCCGTCGAAGATGAGGCTCATCACCTGGTTGGCGGCCAGCAGCGAGTAGGTCACCATGAAGTCGTGGTTGTAGCTGGGGTAGCCCACCGGCGGGGTGGGCAGCTCGTCGAACTGGCTGCGGGACAGGTGGCAGCTCACGGGGATGTCGTGCTTGGTGGCCGCGGCCCAGATCGGGTCATATTTCGGGTGACCCCATGACGGTCGCGGCTCGGCCTTGATCAATATCTGCGCCATGTAAGGGTGCCCGGCCCACCGCTCGATTTCGCGCGCGCTCGCTTCCGGCTCCTCAATGGCGGCACAGATCGAACCGCGCCACCGCTCGTGCCAGTTGTTGTGGCTGTCGAGCCAGTGGTTGGCCTGCCAGTCGTTCAACGCGCATGCCATCGCGTGCTGCGCCTCCGGCAGACGCGCCGGGTAGGCGCCGGGTTCCAGGATCGCGATGTCGGAGCCCGCTTCCATGATCAACTGGCGAAACGCCATGTCCGGGTCGCTACCGGGGAACTCGCCGTCCGGGGGGAAGGTGTCCGCGCGCATCGCATAGCTGTGCGCGTAGTCGGGAGCGTCATAGTAGATCTGATCACCCACATTGCGAGTCAGGAAGTACTTGCTGCGCCACGGCTCGGGGATGTACTGGATGATCTCGCCCCGTTTGGGCGTTGGGTGGACATCCGAGTCGACGCACCGGACGGCTATGCGCTCGGCGGCGGGAACACGTTCCTGCGTATGGGTCAGCGTCATCGCGATCTCCCTTGTTCACTTCTCATTGTGCGACTAGCCCCGACTGCGTGCTAGTGAGGTCGAAACGTCGATCCCGTACAGGTTGGCCGCGTTGCGCCAGCACAGCTTCTCGCGCTGTTCGGCGGACAGCGATCTGGGCAGCTGGTGGATATCACCGCACTGCCAGTGCGGATAGCTGGATCCGAACATCACCATGTCGTCCTTGCCGGTGAAGCCGAACCACTCACCGGCGAACTCGGTGTCGCCGGGACCGTCGAGGCTGCCCTGGACGAAATAGACGTGACCGGGCAGGTAGTCGCTGGGCATCCGCGGGGCCCACGGTGTCTGCTCGAGGTGCGGCCGGCCGAAGGTGTCCATCCGCCAGATGAACGGCGTCAGCATGTCCGCGGCGCCGTCGGCCCAGACGAACTTCAGGCCGGGAAACCGTTCGAACACCCCCTCGGCGATCATGTTCATCAGGTGGTACAGGTAGTTCAGCGCCATGAAGCTGACGTACTGCTCGTAGGTGCGAGTGTTCCCGGACGGCGTCGGCGGGAAGGCGATGCCCGATCCGACCTCGATGTGCACCGCAACCGGGAGGTTCGCGGCGGCGGCCGCCTCCCACAGTGGCCAGAACTGGGGTTTGCCGTAAACCTCGCGGGACTGCAGCGGGACACCGATCTGGACCACGCGAGGATGTGCACGCCATTTCTCGATCTCGCGCAATGCGCCGGCGATGTCGTCCGGGTTCACCCGGATAGTGCCGCGGAACCGGTCACCGAACTCGCTCGACTCCAGCCAGCGCGACACCATCATCTCGTTGTGGGCGGCATGCAGGGCGCTACCCAGATGCCGGTCCGGCATGATGCCGCGCGCCATTGGATGCAGGACCGCCACATCGACCCCGCGCTTCGAAAACAGCTCATTGGCAACGAATTCCGGATCTGATCCCGGGTACTGGCGGTCAGGCCCCACGGTATCCGGCGCGTACTCCCCCCCGGGGGCGCCGTACCAATCCATCTCGTAGTCGGGGAACCCGCGGCTCTTGAACGGCTCGCGCAGCGCGGCGCGCAGGTCTTTGTTGGACGGAAAGAAAATGTGCACACTCGCGTCGATCAGTGGCGTGCGTGTCCCGTCAGCGTGTTCGATCACGAAAGCCGTCCTTCGGCTGCGGTAGCCGACGTGAGCCAGACCCGGTCATATGATAGATAATCTAACATTCTCGTCGGCCGCTAATCAATCAATTTCCCGTAAGCGTTTCGGTTAGTCATCGGCCCAGGTAGACGCTGGTATTGCCGTTATTTGGGTAAGTACCTTCTTCAATAAGTATAATACCATTCTCGGACTCGCCTCGACCCGACTGGACCTTCTGACGGCCAACGTCGACTCGTTGTGAGGATTCGGGCCGCGTAAGCACAACGAGTCGACGCTGGACCTAACCTGTCGAGGTGATGAAGGCACCGGCCGCGGCCATGGAGCGCTGGACCGGCCTCTTGTTTGTCATCGGCGCCGCATTGTTCGCGCTCGGCGTCCTACTCTCGCTGCCACCGGCACTGCCACCACTGCTCTCAGCGGTGACCTACGCGGTTGGGGCGCTGTTCTTCACGGCCGCCGCGACCCTTCAGGTCGTCCTCGCGCGCCGTGCGTTGCCCGAGGCCGGGCGACGCTCGCTCCCGTTGCGGGCTCGCACTGCCGACTGGCTGTCCGCGGCCATCCAGTTGGTGGGGACAGTGCTGTTCAATGTCAACACGATCGACGCGGTCCTGACCATCGGTGCGCGCCCGGAACTGGTAGACGTCGAGGTGTGGGTGCCCGACATCGTGGGTTCGTCAGCTTTCCTGGTCTCTTCGGCGATTGCGATCGTTCCCGTTGTCCGATCACGGCGGTATTTCCGCGTCGCGGACGTTTCGCAGCGCATTGCTTTTCTCAACCTGGCTGGGTCTGCTCTGTTCGGCGTCTCGGCCGTGAGCGCACTGGAGCTGCGCTCACGTACTGACGTCAGCCTGGTCTGGGCCAACATCGGCACGTTCTTCGGTGCCCTGTGCTTCCTGGTCGCCGCTTGGCTTTTCGGGTGGTCCCCTCGCAGCCGCACGCCGCAAGGGGGAGAAGCTCAATCGTGAGGCGGCGCAGTGTCAAGTTGATCCCGCGACAGCCTCAACAGCACTGTTCCCCACGTGCTTTTCGAGGCGTTTTTCGCACGTGGGGAACAGGCTTGCCGATCCCGATGAGACGACGGTTTCGGCGTCACCTGGCCGCGCAGCGCTGAACAGAGGGGAGCGTCGCGTTGGTCGCGGCCCGGCGAATATCACTGCATCACGCGGTGCTCTGGTCTTGGGCGTTCTGGGTGAAGATATCG
This sequence comes from Mycobacterium sp., assembly GCA_049522835.1. GTDB lineage: Bacteria > Actinomycetota > Actinomycetes > Mycobacteriales > Mycobacteriaceae > Mycobacterium. The sequence goes on along the minus strand of JBEKNM010000012.1, from coordinate 10,560 downwards.
CCGGAGGTTTGGCCCTGGTCGTTGACGCCGCCGCCGGTGTCATCGACGGCGATGACGCTGCCGCCGACCGTGCTCGGCGTGGCCTGCACGCTGACCGGAGCGGTGGCCGACACCGATCCCGATGCGAGAGCGGTTCCGGCGTTACCCGGCGAAGCGGCGCTGAACAGTGCGAGGGTCGCGATGGCCGCGGCCCCGGCGAATATCAGTTGCGCCACACGGATTTGTCGACGCCGAGTGTCGGCTGAATTGATTACGTCGCGCCCATCGGTGGTGAACGGTTTGGTTGTCATGCATCACATTTAGCGCCTGGTTCTCAGCAGCAGGCTAGGCGCTTGTTATCGATCTGCTGTGAAGTCATGGCGGCACGGAGTCGCCTCCCACAGTGACACCGGCGGCCTTCTCGATCGGTTTGATCACCGTCGTGAAATCGGAATCGGGGCCTTGATCGCGCACGGCCACCTCCCAGAGCCCACCGACCGCCTCGGCAACGTCGACCGGCGCGCCGAGCGCTTTGGCTTCGTCGAGATAGAGCCGCACATCTTTGACCATCAACCCAGTCGCAAAGCCGTAATCGAAGGTGCGCGGCAGGATCGCGCGAGGGAACTTGTCTCGGCTTGCGCTCGTCGCGCCCGAGCCGGCGTTGAGCACCTCGATCATCACGTCGGGATCCAGACCGGCCTTGACGCCCATCACGACGACTTCTGCGGTTGCCACCAAGACGTTGGCCGCCAGAATGTTGTTGGCGAGCTTCATCGTCTGCGCTAATCCGGGCTTTTCGCCGATATAGAACGGCTGTCCTATCGCCTCGAGTGCTGTTCTGATGAAATCGAATTCGGAAGGGGGCCCGGACACCATTACCGCAAGTGTGCCTTTTTCGGCCCCGCCGACACCGCCACTTACCGGGCTGTCGATAGCGACGATGTTCCGTTCGGCAAGAAGGTCGTTGATTTGCACTGCTGTTCGGCTGCCGACGGTTGACAGATCGATATAGCGCTTGACCCGCGAGCCCTCGATCACACCTGCGTAGCCGGTTGCCACGTCAAGCGACGCGATCGGCGACGGCAGGCTGGCCATGACCGTCTCAGTGCGGTCGGCGACCTCTTTGGGCGACCCCGCGGTGTGCGCCCCAAGGCCGACGATGCCCTCGAGGGCTGCGCTGTTCGTGTCGAAGGCGACGACATCGTGATTCGCCTGGACGAGGCGACGTGCCATGGGAAAGCCCATGTTTCCCAGCCCGATGAACCCGATCTCCACGGCCAGCCCTAGTCCTCGTCCTGGCTCTGGTCCAGCTCGGCGAAGGCCTCGCGGGCGATGCGAAAGCTGTCGCCTGCGGCCGGAACGCCGCCGTATATGGCAACCTGCAGGAAGATCTCGCGGATCTCGTCGCGAGTGACGCCGTTGGTCGATGCCGCCTTGATATGGATCCGCAATTCGTTTGGCCGGTTCAGGACCGAGAGCATCGCCAGATTCAGCATGCTGCGTGTCCTGCGCGGCAGCTCCTCGCGGCCCCACACCGCGCCCCAGGCGTACTCGGTGACGAGGTCTTGGAGGGCCCGGTGAAGTCATCGGCGTCCGCCAGCGCTTGGTTGACATACGCCTCGCCCAGTACTGCGGAGCGTATGGCCAGCCCGCGCTCATATGTTTCGCGATCCAACGTGCCTTCTCCTTTGCTTACCCGGTGTTAAAGCTCTGACTCCAAGCCGCTTACCGAAGTCTTGCACTGCGACTGATCCGCGAGGTTTACAGTTCACATTCAATGGACCTGCCCGATCTCGTCCTCGTACACGGCGGAGCGCACGCCGGTGACTGCTGGGATCTGACCGTCGCTGAATTAGCTTCCCTGGAACCGAAATTGCGTGTGCTCGCGGTAGATCTGCCTGGTCGTGGCCGCAACCCCGCAGATCTGGCAACGGTTACCATCGCTGACTGGGCAGAGTCGGTTGTCACCGACGTGGAAAAGGCCTCGCTCGGTGATGTTGTCGTCGTCGGGCATTCGATGGGCGGGCTGACCGTGCCCGGTGTCGTCGCGAGGCTCGGCGCTACCAGGGTCCGCGAGATGGTACTGGCGGCGGCGTTCGTTCCGCCGCAGGGGTTGTCGGTGGTGGACACCCTTCGCGGGCCGCTCGCCCCGTTGGCGCGGGCGGGACCCCGGGCGAACATATCTGTGGGACTGCCCAAGACGGCTGCGAAGCTGGCGTTTTGGAATGCGATGTCGCGGGAGCGGCAAAGGTATGCGCGGTCGCGCCTGTATCCGGAGTCCGTTGGGGTGATCACCGAGCGCGTCGACCGCAGTGATCTGCCCGTTGAGGTGCCCCGGACTTGGATCATGACATTACGGGACAGGGCCTTGTCATTGCGACAGCAGTTGCGATGCATCACGTCCCTGGGCGGCGTCGACACGCTGGTCTGCATAGACACGTGCCACGACCTGATGTACAGCCAACCTGGTCGGCTGGCCTCAATCCTGCTCGAACGCTGCCGATTTCGGGCGCGGTCCTGATGCAGCGAGGGACAAGAGAGGGAGAGCGATGACGGGAGCAAGCGGTGACGTCTGGGAAGTGATGTCGACTGCCCGGACGATTCGGCGCTTCACCGACGAACCGGTCGACGACATCACCCTGGCGCGATGCCTCGAAGCGGCCAGGTGGGCTCCCTCGGGCGCTAACGCGCAAGGGTGGCGGTTCGTTGTGTTGCGATCGCCGGCGCAGCGGGCGGTCGTGGCGAAGGCAGCGGCCCATGCCCTGGAAGTGATCGAGCCCGTTTACGGAATGAGCCGGCCCGCCCACGACGACAACAGCCGCCGAGCCCGCACCTACCGCGCGACCTACGAACTGCATGACCGTGCGGGCGAGTTCACTTCGGTCTTGTTCGCGCAGCAGCACTATCCGACGGCCTCCGAACTGCTGCTCGGCGGGTCGATCTTCCCGGCTATGCAGAACTTTCTGTTGGCCGCGCGCGCCCAAGGTCTGGGGGCGTGTCTCACCAGCTGGGCTTCGTATGGCGGCGAGCAGTTGCTGCGGGAGGCCGTCGGCGTACCCGCGGATTGGTTGGTTGCCGGCCACGTTGTGGTCGGCTGGCCCAAGGGCAAGCATGGGCCGGTTCGTCGTCGCCCGCTGGAAGAGTTCGTGAACTTGGACCGCTGGGACGGGCCAGCCGACGACTTCTTGGCCGCCACCTAGCCTCCGCCGGCGAAATACACTTCTTGCCTTTCGTCATCCCATAGCCAGTTTTGAGATTAATACTTCCGCAATAGAGAATGCTATTCTCAGGCTGGTGGTGACGACAGGAGGCGGCCCCGATGCTGTTGGAGTTCGATGACGATCAGCGGCTGTGGCAGCGCACGGTGCGTGACGTCGTCAGTAAGCAGTGCCCGCCCTCGCTGGTGCGCAGCGTGGCCGAGGACGGCATCGACCCCAGCCCGGTCTGGAAGGCCTATGTCGACCTTGGCTGGACCGAGCTGAACGATCCGGAAAGCGCGGTCGAGCTTGCCATTGTGTTCGAAGAGCTGGGCCACGCAACCGATCCCACCCCGTTCCTGGCGACCATGAGCCAATTCGCGCCGTTGGCCGCAGATCGATTCGACCCGCACGAGTCGGGCACCGCCGTGTACAGCGGGGTGTCGGCGCGCCGCGACGCCGAGGGCTGGGTATTGGGCGGTGCGGCGCGCCATGTCGTGGACGGCGACCGTGCCGACCGGCTGGCTGTGGTGACCGACGCCGGGGTGTTCATCGTCGCGTCCAATCAAGTCTCGGCCCGGCGTTCGGCGGTGTTCGACCCAGTGCTGCACGTCGCCGACCTGTCATTTCCCGAGGTTCGGGTGCCCGACAGTGCTCGGCTGACGGTCGATGCGGAGCGTGCGCATCACATTGCGCTGACCGGCATGGCGATCACGACGGTCGGTGCCTGCCAACGCATCCTCGATCTGGTCCTCGACCACGTCCGTAGCCGTCAGCAATTCGGTGTGCCGATCGGCTCATTCCAAGCCGTCCAGCACAAGGCCGCTGACATGCACGTCGCGATAGAACGGGCCCGGGCGCTTTCCTACTTCGCCGCATTGACGATCGCCGCCGACGATCCGCGCCGCCGGCTGGCGGCTGCGATGGCCAAGGCATCGGCAGGGGAGTGTCAGTCGCTGGTGTTTCGACATGGGTTACAACTACACGGCGCAATGGGATTCACCTGGGAGAACGACCTACAATTCGCACTCAAGCGAGCCAAAGCGGGTGAGCTGATGCTCGGTGGAGCAGCGGAGCATCGCGCGCGGATCGCGGAGGAGTACCGTGCAGCTGACTTTTGATCCCGACGTCGAGGCGTTCAGGGCGGAGTTCTCGGCATTCCTTGACGAGAATCTGCCCCCGGCAAGCGAAACCCTGGAACGACCGCGTTCGGTGTCCCACATGCCCCAGTGGGCGCGTCGTTGGCAGCGGTTGCTGTTCGACAATGGCTGGCTGCTACCTGGTCAGCCGCCGGAATTTGGCGGACGCGGCGCAACGGTCGTCCAGCAGTTCGTCTTCTTCGAAGAACTGTCTCGCCGGCGGATCTACCACAGCTTCAATCCTCAGGGCGTGAACATCGTTGCGGCATCGTTGTTGTCGTTTGGCAGCGACGAGCAAAAGCAACGCTGGGCGTTGCCGATCCTGCGGGCCGAGATCACCGCTTCGCTGGGGATGAGCGAACCCAGTGCGGGCTCTGATCTGGCGTCGCTACGTACCCGTGCGGTGCTTGACGGCGATCACTTCGTGGTCAACGGGCAGAAAGTGTGGACCTCGGGGGCCCACGACGCCGACGTTTTGTTGACCTTCGTGCGGACAAACCCCGATGCTCCGAAACACAAGGGAATCAGTGTATTAGTGATCCCTACTGATACCCCGGGTGTGGTGCGACGGCCGTTCCCGTCCATCTGCGCGGCCGATGACCTGGATTTCAACGAGGTGTTTTTCACCGACGTGCGGGTGCCGGCCGAGAACCTGGTGGGTGAGCTCGATCAGGGCTGGCGGGTAGCTAACGGATCCCTCGGGCACGAGCGCACGATGATGTGGCTGGGTTTCGCCGACCGCCTCGACAACGTGATCGCCGACTTCCGTCCCAGCACGGAGCTCGAACGGGACCAATACGCCACCACGATCATGGACAAACAGGCCCTGCGCCTGTTGGGTTCGGCGGCGTTGGCACGCGCCGCCCGTGGCGAAGACGACGTAGCCGCGATTTCGGTGCTCAAGCTTCTCGGTTCTGAAGCCGAGCTGAACGCAACCGGAAACGCGCTAACCGCGGCCGGAACCGACGGGCTCATCCACCCGGGACAGACTGGCCAATATGCGCCGATGAACCTGGACCACTATTTCGCCAGCTGGTTCGAGCGCTACGCCCGCAGCTTTTCCGGCACCATCGCCGGAGGCACTTCCGAAATTCAGCGCAACATCATCGCCCAGCGAGTGCTCGGACTACCGCGCGGCTAACGCCGAGCAGACGCAGACTCGCACGGCAGCCGGCTTTTTAATGCGATTCTGTGTCTGCTGAGCATCCAAAGCCAGCGCAGCACCACCTAGTCGATGACGGCGGCTTCCTTGCGTTCGGTGACTGGTCGGGCGAGTTCCTGCTCGTCGCAGATGCGTTGCAGCTTCTGGAGGGTTTCTTCGAGATCCGCGCCGACTCTGGGGCCGGGCGTGAAAGTGGCCGGTAGCTTCCGCATCCCCTGGATGACGCCGATTGTCTCGTAATGGACGGCGCCATCGGGGTCGCAGCGGTAGTCGGGCATCCGGTCCAGAACCGCGGTCAGCATGGATTTGAACACGGAGCGCGCCACATTCGATCCAATGCACCGGTGCACGCCGATTCCAAAGCTGAAGTGCCGGTTACCTTTACGATCGAGGATGATCTGGTCCGGGTCGGTGAAAACAGAGGGGTCGCGATTGGCCATGGCCCACGAAATCCACAGCCTCTCACCTTCTTTGAACTGATTTCCGTCGATTTCGACATCATCGGAGAAGGTCCTGCCATCGCCGGGTGCCGGGGTGAAGTAGCGCAGGAACTCCTCAGTCGCGGGATCGAGCAGGGTATCGCGGTTCTGCGACAGACGCACTCGCTCGTCGGGGTTTTCCGAAAGCCATTCCAGCGAATGGGCGGTCAGCGCCGTCGTGGTGTCAAAGCCGCCGCCGATGACTAAACCGAGATTCCCGAGGATTTCCAGATCGGGAGCGGGCTCACCGTCGATCCGCATCTGGACCAGAGCGTTCACCACACCAGGTCGTGGATTGTTGCGAATCTCGATCATATTGTTGACCAGGTCGAGACCCATCTGGCGGTGCATCGCGGTCACGCGCTCGATGTCCGGGGAGTGCTCAGGCGTATAAACCGCGGCATGAACCGGCTCGCTATACATGTTCCAGTTCTTCAGCGGGATGCCGAGCAGGGCCAGTGTCAGAACGGCCGGCACGATATTGGCCAGATCATCGACGAAGTCGATGCTGCCGGCCTCGATCTTCTCGTTGAGGCAGGCGCGGGTCACGTCGTCGATGAACGGTTCCCAGCGCTTGATCGCGGCCGGTGACAGGTAGGGGTTCAGCACACTGCGGTAGGTGCGGTGTTCGGGTTCGTCCATCTCCAGGATGCCGCCGCGGACGCCGTTGATGCGGCTGGCGGTAGGGATCGAAATGCCCTTGTAGCCACGGCGTTGGTTGTTGACGTCGTGATCGTTGGAAACCGCGGGGCAGCGGGCGAGCTCGAAAACCTCGTGGCTGCCGGCCGCGACCCAATGCCCGCCGTAGGTGTCGCTCCATGCCATCGGGCACTGGGCGTGCATCTCCTCGGTGACCTGCTTGAACTGCGACCGGTACTCCGCGGAGTGGCGCTCGAACTGATACCGGTTCTTCTTACGATCGCTTTCACTGACTACGTCGTCGACACTCAACGTGCTGTCTCCCTTTAACTTTCATCAGTGACGATGATGGCCTGCTCCGGACAGGAATGCACGGCTTCACGAACCCGGTCCTGCTCATCGGCCGGCACCACTTCATTGATTGCCGACGAACTGCCGTCGATGTCGCTGAGGGCGAAAGAATCCGGAGCGATCATCGAGCACAAGGTGTGCCCTTGGCAGCGTTCTGGATCAACCCAGACCTTCACGCTGTCTCCTCTCACGCGATGCGTACGGCTCAGTTGTGCTAATTCCGGCTCGCCCAAAAATGGCTCGGGCGCTCAGGTGTTTCGACCGCCGTTGACGCCCAATATCTGACCAGTGATGTACCCGGCTTCTTCCGACACCAGAAAGGCGCATGCCGCCGCGATGTCTTCTGGCTTGCCTATCCGGCGCACCGGAGTCCGCGCGATGGTCTGCTCGACGTCGCCGAGGTTTCCGTTTTTCTCGGCTTTGCGCAGCATCGGGGTGTCGATGAAACCCGGGGGCACCGCATTGACGGTGATACCGCTGGGCCCGTACTCGAGTGCCAGCGATTTGGTGAGCCCGTTGACCGCGGATTTGGCGGCTACATAGTGACTCATGTAGGGCGCGCCGGAGTGGGTGCTCGACGACGAGATGTTGACGATCCGTCCCCACCCGGCCTCCAGCATGTCGGGCAGCACTGCCTGAATCGCGTGGAAAACCCCGTTGAGGTTGACGTCGATCACTCGCTGCCAGTCCTCGAACTTGATGTGGTGGAAGCGCTTGAACCCGTCCAAGCCCGCGGCGTTGACCAGAACCGTCACCGGTCCCAGCCGGCTGCGGATCGCCGACAGTGCGGCATCCACCTGCGACCGGTCTGTCACGTCGGCCGTGAAAGCGAAATCCGCGTCGGAGGGATTGAGGTCGATGGTTGCGACGTCAAGGCCGTCGGCACGGAGGCGACGCGCGACTGCGAGCCCGATGCCGGATCCGCCACCGGTGACCACTGCGGTCTTCACGTCGTTAACATCCAAGCCTCGACTACGAGCGTGGGTGTCTCAAACACAAAGAATCTCCCTTACATTTATGAGAATATTACTCTCGCGCGGGATTGGCGTGCAAGATTCCCGCGAAACCACATGCAGCCTGCGCCGAGAGGCCCAGCAGCTGAATCTACCGGGGATTGTGTCGCAGGTCAGCTGGTCGATCTCGTTCCTGAGACTTTCTTGTATTCTCGAGACTCGAATGTAAGATTCGCACGGGAAGAGAATGAAATTTTCGTGACCGTCACCACATCGGGGAGCCGCCAATGCCACCGCAGGACACGGCGTCGACCATTGATGCCGCGCCTGCGTCGCAGGTAGACCACTCATGAGACCGCTGGAGGGCATCCGCGTTCTGGAAGTCGCCATGTACGGCTTCGTCCCGTCGGCGGGTGCTGTGTTGGTCGAATGGGGCGCTGATGTGATCAAAGTCGAGCACGCGGTGACCGGTGATCCGCAGCGCGGACTTCGGCAGACCGGCATGCTGCGTGTCGAAGGCGACCCCAACCCCAACATCGAGCACGCCAACCGCGGCAAGCGCAGCCTCGGACTGGATATGTCGGTACCCGAAGGCACGGAATTGCTCTACGAGCTGGCCCGCCGGTCCGATGTGTTCTTGACCAGTTTCCTGCCCGGCGCACGGCAGAAGTTCGGCATCGACGTCGACGACATCCGGGCGGTGAACCCGTCGATCATCTACGCGCGTGGAAGCGCGCTCGGGCCCCGCGGTGCAGAGGCGACCAAAGGTGGCTACGACATGACCGCCTTCTGGTGCCGGGCCGGAACCGCGGCCACCATCACGCCGATGGGGATGCCGGGCATGATCGGGCCACCCGGGCCGGCCTACGGCGACACCATCTCCGGCACCAACCTGGCCGGCGGAATCGCGGCGGCATTGCTCAAGCGTGAACGCACCGGTGAACCGTCCATCGTCGATGTCTCGTTGCTGGGCAGCGGACTGTGGTCGATGGGACACACGGTGGCGTTGACAAAGCATCTGAATCAGCGCTTGGAAGCGCCGCCGCCCGGTGTGCACGGCGCTCCCAATAACCCCTTGGTGGGGCTGTACACAACATCCGATGGCCGCTACATCTCCTTCGTGATGATGCAGCCCACCAAGTTCTGGGCCGACGTTTGCCGGCACATCGATACGCCAGAGCTGGCCGACGATCCCCGCTTCGCCACCGTCGAGAAAATTACCGCCAACACACCAGAAGCGGTAGAGATCTTGACCAAGGTCATCGCAACCCGCACGCTTGCCGAGTGGAGCGAACGCTTTGCCACGCTCGCCGGGCCCTGGGCGCCGGTGCAGGACACCCTGCAGGCGGCCGACGACGCACAGATCCGGGCGAACGAGTATCTGGTGCGCGCAGGCGAACTCGAACTGGTGGCTAACCCGGTTCAGTTCGATGTCACCGCGCCGCAGACCGGGCCGGCGCCCGGGTTCGCCGAGCAGACCGACGACATCCTGTTGGAACTGGGACTGGACTGGGACCGCATCATCGAACTCAAGACGGCCGGCGCCGTCACCTAAGAGCTGGAGCAGCCTGAAATGTTCATGTCGAACGTCGCTTCTGTTGCGACTCACCCGCCCTGTCGAAGGAATCTGACCAAGGACTGGAATCTGACCAAAGACTGTCTGATAACGGTTACGCGTTTTCCGCTCCAACAAGACGTGACGTCGGTCATAATCGCCGGACGCTCTCAAGACGTGGGGGCTTGCTCGCCCGTCATGCCGTGCGAGCGCCAACTCACGCAATCGGACGGAGGCCTGGCGTGAGGATGGTAGGCGTTGTCGACGATGTAACGACACTGTTTGATGTAACGACACTCTTTGCAGAGCGGTCGACGATCCTGGGAGGACCTGGGGCGAATGGCGAGTAAGGGTGCGGAACGCTGGACGCCTGGCATTTCGCTGGGGCGCGGCTCTAAGCCCATGGAAGCCGTCGGCGGCCTGTTCGCGATGGCAGCGGACGCTATCAAATTCGTGTTCCGCCGGCCTTTTCAGGGACGCGAGTTTTTGGAGCAGTCGTGGTTTGTCGCGCGCGTCGCGATCGCGCCCACGTTGCTGGTGGCCATCCCGTTCACTGTCCTGATCAGCTTTACCCTCAACATCTTGCTGCGCGAACTGGGCGCCGCGGATCTGTCCGGTGCGGGTGCCGCGTTCGGCGCGGTCACCCAGGTCGGCCCGCTGGTGACCATATTGATCGTGGCCGGGGCCGGGTCCACCGCGATGTGCGCCGACTTGGGTTCGCGAACGATCCGCGAAGAGATCGACGCGATGGAAGTGCTGGGGATCAATCCGGTTCAGCGCCTGGTGACACCGCGCATGCTCGCCTGCGGCCTGGTGTCCCTGCTGCTGAACAGCTTGGTCGTCATCATCGGCATTGTGGGCGGATACATCTTCTCAGTGTTCGTCCAAGACGTGAATCCCGGCGCGTTCGCCGCGGGCATCACTTTGCTGACCGGCGTGCCCGAAGTAATCATTTCGTGTGTCAAGGCAGCGCTTTTCGGTCTGATCGCCGGATTGGTCGCGTGCTACCGCGGGCTGACGATAACCGGCGGCGGCGCGAAGGCTGTCGGCAATGCCGTCAACGAAACCGTGGTGTATGCCTTCATGTCGCTTTTCGTCATCAATGT
>JBEKNM010000011.1:0-20765 GCA_049522835.1 Mycobacterium sp. | reverse complement strand
TGTCACCGACCCGGATGTCCGACGGACGAATCTCAGGTGCGTCTTCCCAGTTTTGTACGGCCATGCCACCTATCCTCACGTCGGTTACCGTCAGACTACCCCCATCCGTACTGACAACAGACCACTTGCACCCGTAATGGCGGTCGGCCCCGACAGCGGATTAAGCCGGACTCAACGATGGGTAACACGCTGGGCGTTCTTAGTCCAACAGCAGATGTTCGCAAGTAATCGCGTTGGTGACGACAGACTCCAGCTGCAGTGACGCGTGGTGCCGATGTCGGCGCGCCGTTTCCAGGGTCCACGAGTTAGGGCGTTACGGGCAGTACCGTCACTTTGGCACCATACGCCACATCTGTCCCGAGATGGCTGAACCCGGTTTGAGGACCAGACCGGATACACGAGAGGCGACGATGAGCAGATTCGTTGAATCGATGCTGCGCAGTGCGGAGTCGGCAACTCGTGGCATGGTGACCGGTGAGCCTGCTGCGCCGGTCCGGTCTAGCTGGCGTGAGGTTCATCAGCGGGCTCGGCGCGTGGCGGGTGGTTTGGCCGCGTCGGGGGTGGGCCCGGGTGATCGGGTGGGAGTGTTGGCCGGTGCCCCGGTGGAGATCGCCCCGACCGCGCAGGGTGTGTGGTTGCGGGGAGCGTGTCTGACGATGCTGCATCAGCCGACGCCGCGCAGCGATCTGCAGGTGTGGGCGAACGACACCTTGGCGGTGATCGCCATGATCGAGGCATCAGTGGTCGTCGTGTCCGATCCGTTCATGCCTGCGGTGCCGGTACTGACCGAGCTGGGCGTGACCGTGGTGACGATCGCCGAACTGCTGACCACAGCACCGATCGATGTGGTGGTGGACAGTGGTGAGGACGATCTGGCTCTTTTGCAGTTGACTTCGGGATCGACTGGTTGCCCCAAAGCGGTGATGATCACCCACAGGAACGTGATGGCCAACGCCGAGGCGATGTTCGTCGGCGCCCACCACGACCTGGACACCGATGTGATCGTGAGCTGGTTGCCGCTGTTTCACGACATGGGCATGACCGGGTTTTTGACAGTGCCGATGTTATTTGGCGCCGAGTTGGTCAAGATCACCCCGATCGACTTCTTGGCCGATATCTTGCTGTGGCCCCGATTGATCGACAAATACCGGGCCACGATGACTGCGGCACCGAACTTTGCCTACGTATTGTTGGCGAATCGGTTACGCCGGCATGCCAGGCCCGGTGATTTTGATCTGTCGTCGTTGCGGTGGGCGTTGTCGGGTGCCGAACAGGTCGAACCCGCCGACGCGGAGGACCTCTGTGCAGCCGGGGCGCCGTTCGGACTGCGTCCCGAGGCGATCTTGCCGGCCTACGGAATGGCCGAAACCACTGTGGCGGTGTCGTTCTCGCAATGCGGCGGCGGACTAGTCATTGACGAGGTGGACGCCGACATGCTCGCGGTGCTGCGCCGGGCAGTGCCCGCCACCACCGGCAACACCCGCCGGCTGGCCTCGTTGGGGCCACTGCTGAACGGTATACAAGCCCGAATCGTCGATGAGGACGGCGCTGTTCAGCCAACCCGTGGCGTGGGGCTCATCGAGGTGCGGGGCGATGCGGTGACATCCGGATATATGACGACGGGCGGTTTCGTGGCGGCCCAGGACGACCAGGGCTGGTTCAGCACCGGGGATCTGGGATATCTGATCGAGCAGGGCCATGTCGTGGTTTGCGGTCGGGCCAAGGACGTGATCATCATGGCTGGACGCAACATCTACCCCACCGATGTAGAACGTGCTGCCGGGCGGGTCGACGGCGTGCGTGCAGGCTGTGTGGCGGCTGTGCGACTCGACGCCGGCCATTGCCGCGAATCGTTTGCCGTGGCCGTGGAATCAAACAGAATCGACGACCCCGCACAGGTGCGGCGCATCAAACGTGAGGTGGCCCATGAGGTCGTCACCGAAGTAGCGGCGCGGCCACGCCATGTGGTGGTACTGGCCCCCGGTGCGATCCCCAAGACACCGTCAGGAAAGCTGCGCCGCGGTTACGCGCTGTCGCTGATCACCTGACCGCCCCCATCAAGCCGCCGAAACGCCTGGTGGCGTAGCCTCACACGTGAGCCTTTTCGTTGTCAGCGGTGGTCGGCGCTATCGGCGCGGACGACACCGACGGGCAATGTGATTCCTCCGTCCGCCCCGCGCCCGTGGGGCGGACGATATCGACCGTGAAGGAACCGTCTGTGGATTGCGCAGCCGTAACTATGACGCGACAACCAAACATCTCAAGTCCGGCTTTCGCGCATAAGAGGCGCGCCACCGTGATCGTCGGTTGCATCCCGTGCCGACGGCTACAACTGCGGTGATCGGTCCGTTCGGGGGCCGACGCAGCGCCAATCCCATCCGGCTGTCGGTGGCTCGCGAGCTCGGCCACGACATCGACGGCGCGTGGTGGCCACGCGCAGACCGCATAACCAATGAATTGCCTAGCCTTGTTTCGGTCCTGACTCCCTTGCTCGGAGACATCACCTCTATCAACGTCAACTGGCCACCGCTACAACGACCACCCGACTTCAACTGGCCGGGATGGGAACAGAAACGCCAGCACGTGATGACCGTCAACGGCCCAGACGCGTGCGCGAACCTGCTGATCATCCCGTACGCGACTTACAGCGCGCTCGCCTTGATGGTGTTGCGCTGCGCCGCCAACCTGCCCGTTGAGGCCGCCGACCGCGAGAAGCCCGCATTCCTGACCGCCGGCTTGATCCTGCGGGCCGCCCAACAACAACGCGCCGTCGGCTGTCACTAATCGCAACGGACCGACCGACGAACGGCGGTGGGAGCTCGTGGCGGCTAGGCGGGGACTAGCTCGACGCCGCCCAGCACAACAGCGTTGTCGCGCGATGGCGCGACAACGCCGGCCAGCACCCGGCCGCCGTCCTTCCAGATGTTGACTGTGAGCGTCTCGCCTGGGAACGCCACCCCGGCAAAACGTGCCCCGTAGGCAGCTACGGCAGTGGCGTCCCCGTCGAGCAATGTATCGACGATGGCCTTGCAGGTCATGCCATAAGTACACAGGCCATGCAAAATGGGCCGGGGAAAGCCGGCGGCAGAGGCGAATTCGGGGTCCGAGTGCAGCGGGTTGCGATCGCCGCAGAGCCGGTACAACAGCGCCTGCTGCGGCAAGATCGGCATCGGGACCTCCAGGTCAGGTGGCCGGTCTGGAGCCGCGTCTGAGGACCCGTCCCGTGCTGAAGGCCCGCGGGAGCCGCCGAATCCACCTTCGCCGCGGGCGAAGATCGACCGTTTCTGCGTCCACAGCAGGGTCCCGTCGGGTGAGTTGACTTGCGTCTCGCTCCAGATCACCGCGGCCTTGCCCTTGTCCCAGATATCGGTGAACCGGGTGACCGCTCGCGCCGAGCCCGACGGGGGCAGCGGCGCAGGCACTTCGACCCGCTCGCTGGCGTGCAGCACCTTGCTCAGTTCGATGTCGATTCCAGGGAACTGCACGGTCGGCGGCTTGGTGGCGTGAAAGGTGGCGGCCACATTGCCGAAGGTCGGCAGCACCTGTGGTGTGTCGTCCGCCACGTATCGCAGCTCGCGCTGATCCATCGGATCTGCTCCGGCGCCCAGCCCCAGGTGGTAGAGCTGCACATCGCTGCTGGCCCAGGTGAATTCGATCGGCTCCAGCTCGGCGTTGAGCGCAACTTCTACATCGATCGGCATATCAGTTCTTCCCGGCTTGATCAGCAATGTGCAGTGCCGCAAGGTACCCGAATGTCATCGCAGGCCCGATGGTGCCGCCCGGACCGGGGTAGGTGTGTCCCATCACCGGGGCGCTGGCATTGCCTGCTGCATAAAGGCCTTCGATGGTTGTGCCGTCGTCGCGTAGCGCGCGCCCGTGGACATCGGTGCGGATGCCGCCTTTGGTGCCCAGATCTCCGGGCACCATCTTGGCGGCGTAATAGGGTGCATGGGTGAGCTCGCCGAGGTTCGGATTGGGCCGGTTGGTTGGGTCCCCGTAGTACCTGTCGTAGGCGCTTTCGCCGCGGTGGTAGTCCTCGTCCGCACCTGATCTGGCAAAGCCGTTGAATCGCGCTACGGTCGAGGTGAACTCGGCCACCGGTAGGGCCGCCTTGTCGGCCAGCTCCTCAAGCGTGTCGGCCTGGATGATCACGCCGGATTCCAGCCACTTGCGCGGAATACGTTGTCCGGGCTGCAGTCCGGCGAAGATGTAGCGGTCCCGGTACTGCTGGTCGAACACCAGCCACGCCGGAATGTTCTCGCCCGGCCCGGGCCCGTGGCCATGTGCGCCGCCGTACATGTGGTGACAGGCTTCGACGTATGGCATGGATTCGTTCATGAATCGCTTGCCGGACGTGTTGACGATGATCGATCCCGGCGAGTTGCGCTCCGACAATGCGAACCATGGTGCGCCCACCAGCGGCACCGTCGGCCCCCACCACGCGTCTTCCATCAAATCCAGTGCAGCACCCGCCTTTTCACCGGCAACAATGCCATCGCCGGTGTTGGCCTTGGCGCCGACGGTCCACTCGGTGGTGATGGGCGCGCGCTGATATTTCACCCGCATCTGTTCGTTGTGCTCGAAACCACCGCTGGCGAGGATCACGCCGCGACGGGCACGGATCAGCCGCGGCTCGGCTGATTCGGATCCCTGACTGTCGCGAACATAGACTCCGCGCACCGCGCCGTCCTGGACGTACAAGTCGGTGAGTGCGGTGTTGAGCAGTACCGGAACGCCGGCGCGCTGTAGCCCGATCCGCAGCGGCCCGATCAGGGCCCGGCCCATGCCGACGAGATTTTTACCGGTTGCTTTCGCCCACATGGTGCGCACGCCGACCTTCAGGCTGCGTGCCACACCCCGCGGGTGTCGCTTGAGCTGGTTCAATCGTACGTAGTCCTGCTGCATCACAACCACATTGAGCGGTACCTTGCCATACGCCGGCTCCAGCCCGGGCTCGTCGGCGCCGAGCTTTCTGGCGTCGAACGGCTTCGGCTCGATCGAACGGCCACCCGCGCGGCCGCCCGGAGCCTCGGGGTAGTAGTCGGAGTAGCGCGGCACCCAGCACATCTTCAGTGGCGTGTGCTCCAGCACGAACGACAGCATCTCGGGTCCACGTTCGAGGTAGGCGTCGATGCGAACCGGGTCGACAATGTCGCCGACGATGCCGTGCAGATAGGTTCGGGCCGCCTCGGTGGTGTCCCGCACCCCGTCGCGCTCGAGTACTTCGTTGTTGGGAATCCAGACGCCGCCGCCGGAGCGCGCGGTAGAGCCGCCGAAGTGTGCGGCCTTCTCGATGACCACCGTCGAGAGGCCACGGTGTGCGGCGGCCAGCGCTGCGACCATGCCGGCGCCGCCGCTGCCCACCACGACGACGTCGAAGTCCTGTGCTGTCATGTAGAACACGTTATAGAATTGCCCGGGCTAGGCGCTACCGGCCCGGTCACACGGACGAGGGGACTTCGGCAAAGATGCTCAGTGTTGCGATCCGCGACGAGCTGGCTGCCGACTTGGCGCAAGCCGAGCGGAGCCGGCAGCCGATCGCTCCGCTGACGGCCGCCTACCCGGATATCGACGTCGTCGACGCCTACGAGATCCAGTTGATCAATATTCGTCAGCGGGTCGCCGAAGGGGCCCGGGTAATCGGCCACAAGGTCGGGCTGTCGTCATTGGCGATGCAAGAGATGATGGGGGTCGACGAGCCGGACTATGGGCATCTGCTCGACGAGATGCAGGTATTTGAGGACACCCCGGTCAAGGCGGGGCGATACCTGTATCCGCGGGTGGAGGTCGAAGTGGGTTTCATCCTGGCCGCCGACCTGCCGGGAGCCGGCTGCACGGAGGACGACGTGCTGGCGGCCACCGGAGCCCTGGTGCCCTCGATCGAGTTGATCGACACCAGGGTCACCGACTGGAAGATCGCGCTGTGCGACACCATCGCCGACAACGCCTCTTCGGCGGGCTTCGCGCTGGGTGAGGCTCGGGTGTCGCCGGCCGATATCGACGTCAAGACGATAGACGCGGTGCTGACCCGCAACGGAGAGGTGATCGCAGAGGGACGCAGCGACGCGGTGCTGGGTAATCCGGTCACCGCAGTGGCCTGGCTGGCCCGCAAGGTCGAGAGTTTCGGGGTCCGGCTCAAGGCCGGTGACGTGGTGCTTCCCGGATCGTGCACGCGGGCGATCGACGCCCGTGCCGGTGACGAGTTCGTCGCCGACTTCACTGGGCTGGGTTCTGTCCGTTTGTCGTTTGAATAGGCTCGGATTACTTTTGAATTAGTCTGAATTTCAGGAGCTTCGAAAAGGAGCATAATGCCGTCTAAGGCAAGTGTGGCCATTGTGGGGTCGGGAAATATCAGCACCGACCTGCTCTACAAACTGCTGCGATCGGACTGGCTGGAACCGCGCTGGATGGTGGGCATCGACCCGGCGAGCGAAGGCTTGGCCCGGGCCCGCAAGCTGGGTCTGGAGACCACCCACGAAGGGGTCGACTGGCTACTGGCACAGCCCGAGAAACCCGACCTGGTTTTCGAGGCCACCAGCGCCTATGTGCACCGGGACGCCGCGCCGAAGTATGCGGCCGCGGGCATCCGGGCCATTGACCTGACGCCGGCCGCAGTGGGCCCGGCGGTGATCCCGCCGGCGAACCTGCGCGAGCACCTGGATGCCCCGAACGTCAATATGATCACCTGCGGGGGACAGGCGACCATTCCGATCGTGTACGCGGTGTCCCGGGCGGTCGCTGAAAAAGATGCAAAAGGTGGAGTTCCGTATGCCGAGATTGTGGCGTCGGTGTCGTCGGTGTCTGCCGGCCCGGGCACCAGGGCCAACATTGACGAGTTCACCAAGACCACCAGTAAGGGTGTGCAGACCATCGGCGGGGCCGGGCGCGGTAAGGCGATCATCATCCTGAACCCTGCGGACCCGCCGATGATCATGCGCGACACGATCTTCTGCGCCATCCCCGAGGACGCCGACCGCGATGCGATCGCCAAGTCCATCCATGAAGTGGTGGCT
Source organism: Mycobacterium sp. (assembly GCA_049522835.1). Lineage (GTDB taxonomy): Bacteria > Actinomycetota > Actinomycetes > Mycobacteriales > Mycobacteriaceae > Mycobacterium. Next base: position 13,752 of record JBEKNM010000011.1, on the reverse strand, counting down.
GAAGTGCAAAGCTATGTGCCCGGATACCGGCTGCTCAACGAGCCGCAGTTCGACGAGCCGTCGATGCACTCCGGCGGCCAGGCCCTGGTCACCACGTTCGTCGAGGTCGAGGGCGCCGGCGACTATCTGCCGCCGTATGCGGGCAACTTGGACATCATGACTGCGGCCGCTACCAAGGTCGGCGAGGAGATCGCCCGGGAAACCCTGTCTGGCGATGAGCGCGCGCGCGCAGAGCACGAGCCGGTAGGAGGAACGCGCTGATGACCGATATTTGGGATGTCCGCATCACAGACACTTCGTTACGCGACGGGTCGCACCACAAACGCCACCAATTCACCAAAGAGGAGGTCGGTGCGATCGTGGCCGCCCTCGATGCGGCAGGGGTGCCGGTGATCGAGGTGACCCACGGCGACGGATTAGGTGGGTCGTCGTTCAACTACGGCTTCTCCAAAACCCCCGAGCAGGAATTGATCAAGCTCGCCGCGCAGACCGCGAAAGACGCCAAAATCGCATTTTTGATGCTGCCCGGTGTAGGCACTAAAGACGACATCAAAGAGGCGCAGGACAATGGAGGGTCGATCTGCCGGATCGCCACCCACTGCACCGAGGCAGACGTGTCGATACAACATTTCGGGCTGGCCCGTGAGCTGGGCCTGGAAACCGTCGGATTTTTGATGATGTCCCACACGATTCCGCCGGAGAAGCTGGCCGCACAGGCCCGCATCATGGCTGACGCCGGTTGCCAATGTGTCTACGTCGTCGACTCCGCCGGGGCCCTGGTGCTCGATGGCGTGGCCGACCGGGTATCGGCGCTGGTTGCCGAATTGGGGTCGGCTGCTCAAGTTGGTTTTCATGGGCACGAAAACCTCGGGCTGGGTGTGGCTAACTCGGTGGAGGCGGTACGCGCGGGCGCCAAGCAGATCGACGGCAGCGTGCGCCGGTTCGGTGCTGGGGCGGGCAACGCGCCGGTGGAGGCCCTGGTCGGGGTGTTCGACAAGATCGGCGTCAAGACCGGCATCGACTTCTTCGACATCGCCGACGCCGCCGAGGATGTGGTGCGGCCGGCCATGCCCGCCGAATGCCTGCTTGACCGCAACGCCCTGATCATGGGGTACTCAGGGGTCTACTCGAGTTTCCTCAAGCACGCCGTCCGGCAGGCCGAACGCTACGACGTGCCGTCCCACCAACTGTTGCACCGGGCCGGTCAGCGCAAGCTCATCGGCGGTCAGGAAGACCAGCTCATCGACATCGCTTTGGAGATCAAACGCGAGCAGAGCACCGGCACTGTGGTAGCCCATTAGCCATGCTCCAGTCTGGCCAGTGTGACGGGAGTCTCATCGCGAACTCACGCAACGACGTCGCGGGGTGGGGAATTCGGGCGCCCAAGTTTCGGGCATCCTCAATTCGTGCACGTGTGTCTCGGGCGGGCGCTATGCTAGGCCGAGTTGGGAGAAGCGAGATTCTTCGCTGGGCTCGGCCTGGCGTGCGCGTTGTCGTCTTCAGTCGACGTAGAGGATAGGGCCGGATCGAATGAGTTTCTTTGCATTGCCGCCGGAGATCAATTCGTTGCTGATGTTCTCGGGCGCGGGCTCGGGACCGATGTTGGAGGCCGCGACGGCCTGGAATGGGTTGGCCTCTGAGTTGGGGACTGCGGCGCAGTCGTTTGCGTCGGTGACTTCGGGGCTGGCGGGCCAGGCGTGGCAGGGCGCGGCCGCGAAGGCGATGGCGGCGGCGGCGGCTCCGTATGCGGGGTGGTTGAGTTCGGCGGCCGCTCAGGCGTCAGGGGCGGCGGCCCAAGCTCAGGCGGTGGCCAGTTCATTTGAGAGCGCGCTTGCCGCGACGGTGCATCCGTTGGCGGTGCAGGCCAATCGTAATGGCTTGGTGCAGTTGGTGATGTCGAACCTATTTGGGCAAAACGCACCGGCGATTGCGGCGACCGAGGCCTTCTACGAGGAGATGTGGGCCCAGGATGTGACCGCGATGGTGGGCTATCACGGTGGGGCGGCGGCGGCGGCCGGGCAATTGACGTCGGGTCTGCCGCAAGCGTTGCAGTCCCTGCCGATGCTGCCGGGCATTCCCATGGGGGGCATGGGTGGCATCGGAAGCGCCGGCGGCGGAACCACCGGCGGCAGCAATGTGGGCGGCGCAAATCCGGGCAGCAGCGCGGGCGACAACAGCGTCGGCAGCGCAAACGCCGGAAGCTCTGGCAGCGGATACGCCAACCTCGGTTTTCCGACGGCTACTGGATACATCAATAGCGGAAATCTGGTCGACAATAGTGTCGGTAGCGCCAACACCGTTGCCAATAGCGGTGTCGCGGATCCCGGTAGCAACACTGTCATGAGCGGAAATGTCGGCACTGGAAGTGTCGGCGGCGGATTCTCGGGCCTCGGCGGTGTAGCTGCCATGGCCGCGATGACAATGTCACGGGCAACGAACTCGGCGGGGACAGCGGGAACAGGTTTGGCAGCGGAAACGCCGGCACCGCCGAAGACGGCAGCGGAAACGGAAACGCCGCCTGTCACGGAAGCAGCGGAAGCAACCGAACTGCCGGCAGAAGTAACGCCGGCAGCGGCAACACCGCTTACAGCAACACCGGGATCGGCAGGACCGGCAGCAAAGGTAACGAAAGCCCCGGCAGCGAAAAAATCTGCGGCGGAAACTCAGGACCCGGCAGCGGAGCAGCAGGAACCATATCGGCTTCGGCAACGCGCGTAGCAGCGCCTTTGGCTTTGCCGAAGGCAGCCTCAGGATCGGAAGTCGCGGGTAACCTCGATAGCATGACCCTCTCTTCCCGACTGTATGGCCTGGTTACCGGTGGTCTGCTGAGCGTCACCGCCTCGTTGATGATTACGTTGCCGGCGGCGAACGCAGATCCTCAGCAACAGTGCAATACCACTGTGGGTCAATCCGCGTCCCAGACCGTCCAGTCGTACCTGGACCGGCACCCAGACGTAAGGGCTGAGCTGACAGCCGAGGCTCAAGCGGAATCGCCGGGGGGCAACAACTCGCTGATCGACTACCTCGGCCGGCACCCGGACGTGCGTCAGGCGCTGATCACCCTGGCCAACCAGTGCACATCGTAGCGAGCGGGCGTCGTCTTCGAACGCCTTGACGACGCGCGGGAATGTTCGCCATTGACGAAAAAGTAGAACACGTTCTAGCGTCTAGGCGTGTCCTTCCATCCCTTCTCCGGTCCCCTCGCCTCCGCGATTGCCGAGGCCGAGGAACTGGTGGCCGCCGCACCGCACATCGAGACCGAAGCCGATCTGCTCGAAGGACTGCAGTACCTGGCTGGATGCATCGCGGGCTGCATCCATCTGGCCTTCGACTACGACCGTGACCATCCTTTCCTGCAGTCGGGCACTGGGCCGTTCACCAAGATGGGCCTGGACAACCCCGACACCATGTACTTCGGCACCCGGGTGCACGCTGACCGTGACTACGTGGTCACCGGCCGGCGCGGCACCACTACCGACCTGAGTTTCCAGCTGCTCGGCGGTGAATACACCGACGACAACGTGCCCGCCAGCCAAGCGGCGTTCGACGACCGTGAACTCGAGATCGCCGCGGACGGCACCTTCGAATGGCGGTTGCGGCCGACCAGCCCCGGCCAGCTGGTGATGCGCGAGGTGTACGGCGACTGGTCGGCGCAACGCGGCACGCTGGTGATTTCCCGGCTTGACACCGCGGGCACCGCGCCGCCGCCGTTGACTCGCGAGACCATTGAGAAGCGTTATGCCACAGCGGGAAAGCAGCTTGTCAGCCGGGTGAAGACGTGGCTGCAGTTCCCGCAGTGGTTCTACCTCGACATTCCGGTCAACACCATGGTGGCGCCCCGGCTTACTCCCGGTGGTCTTTCGACCCAATACTCGTCGGTGGGGCATTTCGACCTGCGGCCAGATCAGGCGCTGGTCATCACGGTGCCGGTCAGCGACGCTCCCTACCTCGGCTTCCAGCTGGGCAGCTTGTGGTACATCTCGCTGGACTACATCAACCACCAGACCTCGCTGAACAACACCCAGGCTCAAGCAGACTTGGACGGCAAGGTGCGGATCGTCGTCGCCGATCAGAATCCGGGAGTCACCAACTGGGTCGAGACTCTCGGCCATCGACGCGGTTTTCTGCAGTTCCGTTGGCAGCGGGTGTCCCGCCAGCTCACCGACGCTGATGGGCCCACCGTCGAACTGGTGGACTTCGACGCGGTACCGGCTGCGCTCCCGTACTTTGCCGACAACAAGATTTCCGATGAACAGTGGCGCGCGCGAATTGCTCTGCGCCAAATCCAAATTGCGGCAAGGATGCTGGGGTGACAATGACCGGGTTGCTGAAAGGCAAGGTAGTGGTGATCAGCGGTGTGGGTCCCGCACTGGGGACCACACTGGCACACAGATGCGCACGCGACGGCGCCGAGCTGGTGCTGGCGGCCCGCACCGCCGGCCGACTGGACGACCTGGCCAAGGAGCTCGCCGACACCGGGCATCAAGCGGTGCCTGTGTGCACTGACATCACCGACGACGAACAAGTGAAAAACCTCGTCGACGCCACGCTGGCGGCCTACGGCAGGATTGACGTGTTGATCAACAACGCGTTCCGGGTGCCGTCGATGAAATCGTTGGCGAACACCAGGTTTCAGCACATCCGCGACGCTATCGAGCTCACGGTGCTGGGCGCGCTGCGACTCACCCAGGCCTTCACGCCGGCACTGGCCGAATCCGGGGGATCGGTCGTCAACGTCAACTCCATGGTGATCCGGCACTCCCAGGCGAAATATGGCGCGTACAAGATGGCCAAGTCCGCGCTGCTTGCCATGTCGCAGTCATTGGCCACTGAGCTCGGCGATCATGGTATCCGGATCAATTCCGTTGCACCCGGCTATATCTGGGGCGACACGTTGAAGAGCTACTTCACCCATCAGGCCGGTAAATACGGAACCACGGTGGAGCAGATCTACGACGCCACCGCGGCGAACTCCGACCTCAAGCGGCTTCCCACCGAGGACGAAGTGGCATCGGCCATTCTTTTCCTGGCCAGCGACCTGGCCAGCGGCATCACCGGCCAGACCCTTGACGTGAACTGCGGGGAGTACCACACCTGATGGCCGGCGCCGACGATGCAGAGCGGAGCGATGAGGAGGAGGCGGCGCAATAATGACCGACCGCACCGATGTCGGCACCCCCGACGAGCTGCACGCCTCGGCCACCAAACTGACAGGGCTCGACGACTTCGGCACTGATGACGACAACTACCTCGAAGCGCTGCAGGTACTACTGGACTCGTACCGGCGCGACGCCGGCCTTACGGTGTTGGGCAGCAAGATGAACCGATTCTTCCTGCGCGGCGCGCTGGTGGCCAGGTTGCTGTCCGAATCCGCGTGGAAGCAACATCCACAGCACGCCGACGTCGCCATCGAACGGCCGATCTTCGTCACGGGGCTGGTGCGCACCGGCACCACGGCGCTGCACCGGCTGCTGGGCGCCGACCCCGCGCATCAGGGCCTGCACCTGTGGCTCGCCGAGTTCCCGCAGCCGCGTCCGCCCCGCGAAACCTGGGAATCAAACCCGCTGTACCGCCAACTCGACGCGCAATTCACCCAGCACCACGAGGACAACCCTGGCTACACTGGCCTGCATTTCATGGCCGCATACGAGCTGGAGGAGTGCTGGCAGCTGCTGCGACAGTCCCTGCATTCGGTATCCTACGAGACCCTGTCGCACCTACCCGGCTACTCGGGGTGGCTGTCGCGCCAGGACTGGACGCCGTCATACCGGCGGCACCGCAAGAACCTTCAGCTGATCGGACTCAATGACGCTGACAAGCGATGGGTGCTGAAGAACCCCAGCCATCTCTTTGCGCTTGACGCGTTGATGGCAACGTATCCCGACGCGCTGGTAATACAGACCCACCGGCCGGTCGAAACGATTATGGCCTCGATGTGCTCGCTGGCGCAGCATACGGCCGAAGGATGGTCGACGACGTTCGTCGGCGCCCAGATCGGTTCTGACGCCATGGAAACCTGGTCGCGTGGCCTGGAGCGGTTCAACAGCGCACGTGCCAAATATGATTCGGCCCAGTTTTACGATGTCGACTATCGCGATTTGATCGCCGATCCGTTCGGCACGGTGGCCGACGTCTACCGGCACTTCGATCTGACATTGACCGACGAGGCTCGAAAAGCTATGGGAGACATTCACGCCGAGAGCCAGACCGGCGCGCGGGCCCCCAAACATACGTACTCGCTAGCCGACTACGGGCTTACTGTCGAAACGGTCAAGGAACGGTTCGCCGGTTTGTGATCAGTCGGCGTCTGTGTCGTCGAGGTAGCCTTCGGCGACGGCGTGCTCGATGCTGTCGCTCAATCTCGGACATGACCTGGTACGTGCGGTGTCGCCACCGGACTCACGAACCTGGGCGAAGTGCGCACAGCGCTGCGACGCTTCGGTATTCCATTGCACCGCAGTGTGGCCCGGCCCCAGCCGCTTGACGGTGACCTTGACGTGGCAGAACCGGCAATCCACCGGCTGCAGGCCCGATGTGAGATAGCGCTCGCGGTCCGCGCGGGAGGCCTCGGCAACCGCGGCGGCGCGCTGCGGATCATTCGCGAAATCCCTTGATTTGGACCAGGATTCACCATTGCCACTGGCCCGACTTGGCCGCTCGTCGTGATCGTGTTGATCACCGTGCAGCAGCAACATCGACCGGGCCAGCCGATCGACGTCAGGAAGCGCCGGCTGATCTTCTGACGAACTCATGCCACTCAGTGCTGCTCGGCGGGCACGTCGTCGGAGACTTCCCTTTCCTTGAGGTTCTCTTCGACCTCGGCGTTCCAGTACTCGTTGGCGCGGGTGGTGTCCACCTCGATCTCGAAGCGCTCCACCATTTCCGGCTTGATGTCGGCGACGTCGACATAGAACTGGTCATACCAGCGACGCAGTTGATAGACGGCGCCGTCCTCCTCGACCAGCAGCGGGTTGTCGATCCTGGTCTTGTGCTTCCAGATCTCGACGTCCTGCAGGAAGCCCTTGCTGACGCCATCGGTGAACACCCGGGACAGCTTGTCGGTCATCTTTTCGTCCATGCCCTTGGGCTTCTCGACGATGGCACCCCACTGCAGGACGAACGAGTTCTGCGTCACCGGGTAGTGGCAGTTGATCAGAATCGACTCGGCCTTGTAGCCGCCGTAGCGGTTGTGCAGCCAGTTGATCATGAACGACGGCCCGAAATAGGACGCCTCGGAATCCAGGTGCGCTTCGCCGTACGAGGTCCCCAGATCGTCCACATCGGGCCGGCCCACGTTGTGCAGGTACTGCGTGGCGATGTGGCCCTCGAAGACGTTCTTGAAGTACGTCGGCAGACCGAAATGGATGTAGAAAAAGTGCGCCATGTCGGTGACGTTGTCGATGATGTCGCGGCAGTTGGACCCTTCGATGAGGATGCTGTTCCAGCGCCACTCAGTCCATTCGTCGCTGGCGGCTTCGGAGAGCTCGGGGATCCTGACTGCGGGATCGGGCGGACTGCCTTCGTGGTCGTGCCAGACGAACAGCAAGCCGCTACGGACGTCGGTCGTCCACGACCGGGTGCGCGCCGTCTTGGGCGTGCGCTTGGCGTAAGGCACCAACTTGCAGCGGCCGTCACCGCCCCAGCGCCAGTCGTGGAACGGGCAGGCGACCTCGTCGCCCTTGATGGTGCCCTCTGACAGGTCGCCGCCCATGTGCCGGCAGTAGCCGTCGAGGACCAACAGGTCGCCATTTGAGTCGGCGAAAACCACCAGCTTGGTGCCGAACGCCTGGACGGCATGCGGCTTCCCGTCCAGGTAGTCCTTTGCGACACCCAGGCAATGCCAGCCCCGGGCATATCTGGTCGGCAAGGCGCCGGGATCGATTTCCCGGATGCCGACCGCTCCGATCGCATGGGTGTCGGTACTCACCTGTCACCTCCAACTCGTCTCTAACTAGAACACGTTACAGTTTTTCGGTTGGCATGTACAACGACGGCGGGCCTGGCCACTGGATATCCATGCTGGGGTATATCTAGACGATGCCGCTGTTTGCATTCGAGGGTCGGGCGCCACGGGTCGATGCCACCGCGTTTGTGGCCCCGACCGCGACCCTGATCGGCGACGTCACGGTCGAGGCGGGGGCATCGGTGTGGTTCAACGCCGTGCTGCGCGGCGACTACGGGCCGATCGTGGTGCGCGAGGGCGCCAATGTGCAGGACGGATCGGTGTTGCACGGGCCTCCCGGTATCCCGGTCGACATCGGTCCCGGAGCGACGGTGGCCCATATGTGTGTCATCCACGGGGCCCATGTCGGGCCTGAGGCGCTGATCGCCAACCACGCCACGGTGCTCGACGGCGCGGTGATCGGCGCGCGCAGCTTGATCGCGGCTCATTCGCTGGTGTTGGCCGGTACCCAGATTCCGGCCGGGGTGCTGGCGGTCGGGGCACCGGCCCAGATAAAAGGGCCGATTGCCGGAACCGGCGCGGAAATGTGGGTGAACATCAACCCGCAGGCCTATCGCGACTTGGCTCAGCGGCATCTCGCCGGGCTGGAGCCGATCTAGCCCGGCGACACGCCCAGCGTGGATCTCGTGACGCCTGACACAGCGTGTCGTGTCGGTTGTTTCACAGTCGGCGAGGAGCGTTCAGCTTCCTATCTTTCGGGTACTGGCGGCCGCCTTGTCCATCTCCCAATACGCGCGCAGGGCGACCAGCTGGCCCTCGTCGTTGGCCTTGTAGGTGAACACGCCTTCTGTGGTGATCTGGTAGTCGCCCGTCGTGATCAGGATGTGCCCGACGTTGGCTTCTTCGTTGCCGCATTGGTAGGTGTCGCGGAAGTGGAACTCGATCTTGGTGGTGTTGGCGATGGCCACGTCCCAGAAGGCCGAGATCGCGTCGCGGCCCCGGTGTCCTTTGCCTTCGGGGTCGAACGCCGACGGCCCGATGGGGTCCTCGACGATGGCATCGTCGGCGAAGACCGCCAGCCATGCTCCTTTGTCCCGGGCTGTGACCGCCGCACGGGATCGGCGGCCGGCCTCGTGTGCGGGATGCTTGACCTGGACGTCGTCGGGGCGGGTCATGCGTCTGTCTTCTCCGGCTTGTCGGCACTGACCACCCACATGGAGTAGTACTGCGAGCCGCCGCCGTAGGCATGCCCCAAAGCCTTTCTTGCGCCCGGAACCTGATGATCTCCACCTTTGCCCATCACCTGGATTGCCGACTCTGCGAAGCGGATCAGGCCCGAAGCGCCGATTGGATTCGATGACAACACGCCGCCGGAGGGGTTCACCGGAAGCCGTCCGCCGATCTTGGTCTCGCCGGCTTCAGTGAGCTTCCACCCTTCGCCCTCGGGGGCAAACCCGAGGTTTTCCAACCACATCGGCTCGAACCACGAGAACGGCACGTAGATTTCGGCGACGTCGATCTCGTCGATGGGACTGGTGACGCCGGCCGCCTTCCACAGCGCGGCGGCCGCGTCGCGCCCGGCCTGCGGGCTGACTTGGTCGCGTCCGGCGAACGCCAGTGGTTCGGTACGCAACGCGGTGGCATGGATCCACGCCACCGGATGCCCCTGCGCCAAACGGTCTTCGGCGATCTCCTCGTTACCGATGACCACAGCGCAGGCGCCGTCCGACGAGGGGCAGGTCTCGTCATAGCGGATCGGATCCCAAAGCATGGGCGACTCCATCACCTTCTCGAGGGTGATGTCGGGCTGCTGCAGGTGCGCCAGCGGGTTGCGGCTGCCGTTGAGCCGGTCCTTGACCGCGACCATGGCGCCGATGTTTGCCGGTGCGCCCGAGCGGCGGATGTAGGCCCGCACGTGCGGAGCGAAGTAGCCGCCAGCGCCGGCGCCCACCGGCTTGATGAACGGGATCGGAATCGACAACGCCCACATGGCATTTGATTCCGACTGCTTCTCCCATGCCATCGCCAGCACACGCCGGTATTTGCCGGACTGGACCAAGCTGGCGGCCACCACCCCGGTAGATCCGCCGACTGAACCGGCGGTGTGCACTCGGATAAGGGGCTTGCCGGTGGCTCCCACGGCGTCGGCCATGAACAACTCCGGCATCATCACGCCTTCGAAGAAGTCGGGCGCCTTGCCGACCACGACAGCGTCGATGTCGTCGAATGTGGAACCGGAGTCGGCCAGTGCCCGATCGATCGCTTCGCGCACCAAGCCGTTCATCGAAACGTCTTGGCGCTTCGAGACATACTTGGTCTGTCCGGTACCCAGTACCGCGGCGAGGTGTGCCCCTGCACCGCCCATCAGTTCTTTCCTTCCATGACCGCGACCAGGTTCTGTTGCAGCGCAGGCCCGCTGGTGGCGTGCGCCAGCACCCGCTCGGCCGACCCGTTCCAGATATGTTGTGCGGCAAATCCGATGCGCTCAAGACCGGCGACGAACATGGGGTTGGCTGCCAGCGCACCGCCGGACGGATTGATTTTCGTCTTCCCCGGTAGATTCATGGACTCCGCAAGGATCAGGTGCTGGTGGGTAAAGGGCGCATGAATCTCTGCCACGTCGAGATTGCCGGTGTTGCCGCCGCTGGCTATCCTCGCCGACACCCTGGTCGAGGGTGACTCGGTGAGGTCGCGCACCCCCAGCGCCGGAGATTCGATGCGATGCTCGATTCCGGTGATCCAGGCGGGGTTTTCGCGCAATTCGCGGGCGCGGTCGTCGGCCGCCAGTACGATCGCGGCGGCGCCGTCGGTGATCGGTGCAATGTCGTGGCGCCGCAGCGGATCGGCGAAGAATGGCCGGTCGAGCAATTCATCGAAGATGACCGCCGGCTCCACGGAGTCCACCCGGCGTGCGTTTGCGAAGGAATCGAACGCCACCCGCGCCATCTGTTCGTGGGTCCACTTGCCAGAGTCAAGCCCAATGCGGGCCTGTAGTCCGGCGATCGACACCGAATCCGGCCACAGCGGCGCGACGGTGTAGGGGTCGGTCTGCCGCGACAGGACGCGACGCAGGATGCCGGCCGACGACTTCCCGAAGCCGTACACCAGGGCGGTGTCGATCTCACCGGTCAGCAATTTTATGTAGGCCTCGTAAAGGGCCCAGGCCGCGTCCATCTCGACGTGCGATTCGTTGATCGGAGGAACTGCGCCGATCGAGTCGATCGCGGAGATAAACGAAAATGCCCTTCCGGCAAGGTAATCCGAAGAGCCGGAGCACCAGAAGCCGATGTCGGCCTTGGTGATGCCCAGCTCTTCGTAGAGCTGGGCGAAGCACGGCATCAACATCTCGACACCGTTTGTGGTGCCGTCGGTGCGGCGGACATGCGGGGCGTGGGCGAACCCGACGACCGCGACATTGCGTTCGCTCATTTGTCAGTAAGCCCTTTACAGGTGGTGCTTGTAGGTGTCGTACTCGGCGTCGGGTTCTCCGGTAGGCCGGAAGTACTCGATGTTGTCGATGCCATAACCCCACTCCTCGCGAGGCCGCCACACCGCCTCGACCCGCATGCCCATCCGCACCTCGTGCGCGTCGATGTCGGACACCAAATGCAGGAACGGGATATCTGCCCCGTCGAGCAGCACATAGGCGGCCACATAGGGCGGTTTGATGCGCTGGCCCATAAAGGGGATGTTGATGATCGCGAACGTTGTGACGGTGCCGTTGTCGGGTAGCTCGACAAAGTCGGTGGTCGGCAGGCCAGTGGCAGGGTCGGCTCCGTGTGGTGGGAAATAGACTTTCGCCTTCTCCCCGCTTTCGCTGGCAGTTCTTGCGCCGATCAGTCTGCCCTCGGCGATGGCTCGCAGGTAGGCGCTCTCCTCGTGCGATGCCGTGTGTTGAATCTGAATCTCGATCGGCGTGACGATCATGGTGACCGGGTCTCGCGCCTCATCAGACGGGGTCTCGACAGGTTCGGCTTCGTCGCCGAGGGCGAAGTACGCGATGTCGGTGATGGCGCCCACCGGTTCGTCGGCCCAGTGCACATGGACCCGGGTGCCAGTGCGGATCGCCTCGGGTTTGCCTGCGTCGACCGCGTGCAGCAGTGGGGTGTCGGCGCCGTCGAGCTTGATCAACGCCCACGCGAACGGCCGGTCCAGCGGCTGGCCTTGCAGCGGCTCGGCCTGCCAAGTCCAGGACGCGACGGTGCCGACACTGGACACCGGTCCCATCTCGCCCAGCGGTTCATAGGTAACCGGGTCGTATTCCGCCGGCGGCACATGCACTCGGCCATCCGATCCGCGTACCCCCAGGACTCGGCGCTCACGCAATGCGGTGAAGAACTTGCTTAGCGTGGGGCCGACTGAACGGGTGTAGTCGAAGGACAACGTCAGCGGGGCCGAGAGTGGTGGCTCAGAGTGGTCGATCAGGGTCGGGCTGCTCGAACTGGCTGTCACGCCTTCGAGTAGAACAGGTTCTAACAACGGATTCAACATCGGTGTCACAAAGCCGGGGAAGGCCTGCAAATGAAGCTCGGGTTGCAACTGGGGTATTGGGGCGCTCAGCCTCCGGAGAACCACGGAGAGCTCGTCGGCGCGGCCGAGGAGGCTGGATTCGACGCAGTCTTCACCGCCGAGGCATGGGGATCCGACGCCTACACACCGCTGGCCTGGTGGGGCTCGTCGACGCAACGGGTGCGGCTTGGCACGTCGGTGGTCCAGCTCTCCGCGCGAACCCCGACGGCATGCGCGATGGCCGCGCTGACGCTCGACCACCTCAGCGGGGGCCGGCACATTCTCGGGCTTGGGGTGTCCGGTCCGCAGGTGGTGGAGGGCTGGTACGGCCAGTCGTTTCCCAAGCCGCTGGCCCGCACCCGTGAATACATCGACATCATCCGCCAGGTGTGGGCCAGGGAAAAGCCCGTGACCAGCGACGGCCCGCACTACCCGCTGCCATTGAAGGAGGGAGCCGGGGGACCCGTGACCGGCCTGGGCAAGCCGCTCAAGTCCATCACCCATCCGCTGCGGGCCGACATCCCGATCATGCTTGGGGCCGAGGGGCCGAAGAACGTCGCGCTGGCCGCCGAGATCTGCGACGGCTGGCTGCCTATCTTCTACACGCCCCGAATGGCCGACATGTACAACGAATGGCTCGACGAGGGATTCGCCCGGCCGGGCGCGCGCCGCAGCCGGGAGGACTTCGAGATCTGCGCGACGGCGCAGGTGGTGATCACCGACGACCGGGCGGCGGCGCACACCGCGATCAAGCCCCATCTGGCGCTGTACATGGGCGGCATGGGTGCTGAGGACACCAACTTCCACGCCGACGTCTATCGCAGAATGGGCTACGCGGAGGTGGTCGACGAGGTCACCGCGCTGTTCCGCAGCAACCAGAAGGATAAGGCCGCGGCCGTCATCCCCGACGAACTCGTCGACGACGCCATGATTGTCGGCGACATCGACTACGTGCGTAAGCAGATCGCGGCCTGGTCGGCAGCCGGCGTCACCATGATGGTGGTGTCCGGTCGCACCTCAGAGCAGGTCCGCGAGCTGGCCGCGCTGGTCTGAGGGTTGATCGCTGTCCTTGCCAGGGTGTTAGAACGCGTTCTAGATTGGCCCGATGGCCACCAACCAGCACACCATCGCGGGCACAATAATCACGATGCCGGTGAAGATCCGCAAGGCAAATCAGCACATGGCGATGTTCTCGGTTGACGCCGACGCCGCGCAGCAGATGATCGACTACAGCAGCCTGCAGGTCTGCCGCTACCTGCCCGGGCGCGCGATCGTGGTGCTGATGTTGATGCACTACATCGACGGCGACCTCGGCCAGTACTACGAGTTCGGCACCAGCG
>JBEKNM010000010.1:0-20845 GCA_049522835.1 Mycobacterium sp. | reverse complement strand
CTCGTGGTAGCCGAATGTCTCCGGCCAGGGGTCGGGCCAGCGCAGCGCGTAAAGAATGCCGCCAACGCTGTACAAGGCGCCCCCGACGAACAGCAGCACCATCGCGGCCACTCCGGCGTTGTGCAGGATCGTCACGGTGTACCAGACCGCCACCCAGCCCAGCAGCAGATACAGCGGAACGCCCACCCAGCGCGGCGCCGACGGCCACCACATCTTCAGCAGGATCCCGGCCAGCGCGCCACCCCACACGATGCACAACACCATTCGTCCGTCGTCCGGAGGCATAGCCAGTAGCGCGAACGGTGTGTAGCTGCCTGCGATGAACACGAAGATCATCGAATGGTCCAGCCGCCTCATCCATTTCTGGGCGGTCGCGGATTTCCAGTACACACGGTGGTAGGCGGCACTGACGGTGAACATCAAAATGGTGGCCGCGGTATAGGCCAGCGTCGCAAGGCCAGCGCGGGTGGAGTTGACAGCCCACGACACCGCGACCAGTGACGCGCCCGCGAAGACGGCGGCCCCGGCGGAGTAGACGTGGATCCAGCCTCGGAAACGTGGCTTGAAACGCGGCTTGGTCAATACCCGGGCGACGCCGTCGACAAGGTGCTGCGCGTCGTTGGCAGTCGGCCCCTGTGGTTCGGGCTCCGCATTGGTGGTGGCCGTGTTGCTCATTTCCCTTTTTGTTCTGCTTGAGATCGCCTCGAGATCGCCAAGCCTGCCGTCAGCCACAGTATCCCGCAATGCCCGTCACCCGGTGCCAGGCCGGAGGTGAATTCGCCGGGAACACCGGCCGGAATTTGTCGCAAGTCACAGTAGTGTGGACGTTCGTGGAGATTATCCCGCCGCGGCTCAAAGAGCCCTTGTATCGCATCTACGAGCTGCGGCTGAGGCAGGGTCTGGCCGCCTCGAAATCCGAACTGCCCCGGCACATCGCAGTGCTGTGCGACGGGAACCGGCGCTGGGCGCGTGACGCGGGCTATGACGACGTCAGCGTTGGCTACCGAATGGGTGCGGTCAAGATTGCCGAAATGCTGCGGTGGTGCCAGGAAGCCGGCATTGAAATGACGACCGTCTACTTGCTGTCCACCGAGAACCTGCAACGCGATCCCGACGAGCTGGCCGCACTCATCGAGATCATCACCGGTGTCGTCGAGGAGATCTGCGCACCGGCCAATCGCTGGAGCGTGCGGACCGTCGGAGACCTCGAGCTACTCGGCGAGGAACCGGCCCGCCGGCTGCGGGGCGCGGTGGAGTCCACGCCGGGCGTGGCGTCTTTCCATGTCAACGTCGCGGTCGGCTATGGCGGCCGCCGGGAGATCGTCGACGCGGTACGCGCGTTGTTGGGCAAGCGAATCGCCAACGGCGCGACCGCCGAGGAACTCGTCGAGGCGGTGACTGTCGAGGCCATCTCTGAAAACCTCTACACCTCTGGGCAACCCGATCCCGACCTGGTGATCCGCACGTCAGGTGAGCAACGCCTGTCCGGCTTTCTGCTCTGGCAAAGCGCGTATTCGGAGATGTGGTTCGCCGAAGCGCATTGGCCCGCGTTCCGCCGGGTCGATTTTCTGCGCGCGCTGCGTGACTACAGCGTGCGCCATCGCAGGTACGGCAAGTAGCAAACACCTGGCGGCAGATCCCGCGCGTGCCACACTAGATGCATGGCTGCGCTGTCGGCGGTGGTGTTCACGCTGAGCGGGTGGCTGGGGTGGTACCTGCTGGCCCGCGATCCGCGTAAGCCCGTGCTCGCGTTGGCCGCGGTTGGACTGTGTGGTTTCACATTGGTGGTGGCGCTGGACGCGGTGCGCACAGCCAACGTCACGCACACCCGCCTGCTCAGCCAGGTCGAGATCTATCTGGTTGCGATCCCCGGCGTGGCGTGGTTCGCCGTGCTCGTGGAGCTGTCCCGGCCGTGCGATCACTGGCGGGCGCGCACCCGTGAGTTCTTGCTCGTCGGCGGCGTCGGCGCGCTTACCCTTTTCGGCGCAATGATGGCCGGCAGCGTCAACGGACCGCTGCGGCCTGGGCACGTGCTGATGTTCGCGGTGATCTCGATTTCCACCCTCGGCGCTATGTTGGCCGCGCTGCTGCGGCCCGCTCAGCCGATGTCGGTTGGCCGGAGTGGTCTAGGACTCGTCATTGTCGCGACGCTGTTCTTCGCGTTGGGAAATGCCATTCTGATCATTCCGCTGGGCCTGCTGCCCAGCTGGCTGGCCCTGGCGTCAACGGGTGTCGACGTGCTGTTGCTCGGGGTGGCGGTAGCGCTGTCGGACGCCTTCGACGAGGGCCAGGCGCTGCGCGCCGACATGCTGCGCTCATTCGCCGGCTCGATGGTGGTGGCGGTGCTGTTCGGTGGCCAGGTGCTGATCGGGTTGGCGCTAACCCGCAACGAGCCCACCGCGCAGACGGCACTGACGGTGCTGCTGTTCACCATTCTGGAGATCGCGATCACGGTGCAGGTGCTCGCCGATCCACTGGCCGGCGTGCTGGACCGGCTGACGTTCTGGAAATCGCCTACGCTGCGAGCCGACCGGGCCGCGCTACGGCACACCGGCGCGGCGCTGCCGCTGCGGTCGGTCGATCCGCTCCGAGATATTCAAGAAGTCGACGACGAGACCTTCGTCAGGCTCACTCGCCGGGCGCTGGGTCACTACGCCGACCTGACCAAACTGGTCGCGAGCCCGCTCACCGCACTGCCCGTCATCGATGAGCGACTGGCCGCCCGCGGCGCACCCGATCACCCGCTGGAGCGGGCCAACGAGCTCAAGGCCGTTCTCGCCGACGGGATCGGACGCCTCAAGCCGCGGGACGCCGGCGATTTCGGAACCACAGAGGAGTGGCGCTACTACAACGCGCTGTATTTCCCGTATGTCGTCGGCGTGCGTGCGTACGCGCAGAACGCCACCGCCTCGGGTTTGGATCCGACCGCCCGACGAGCCTGGCAGTGGTTTGTCACTGAGGTCCCACAGCGTTCGCTGCACAACTGGCAGAACTCCGCGGCCCGGCTCATCGCCGCCCACTTGCGCGCGCGTGTCCCAGTCTCCAGTGACTAACCGCGCGGGCCGGACGTGGGGAAGCACATGCTGCCGCCAGTGAGCGCACCGCCGCCGAATACGGTCGATTGCTGAGCCGTGCCGGCTTTCGCGTGACGCAGGTGGTCGAAACCGCATCACCGTTCAGCGTTGTCGAGGCGACCGGGTTTAGTCCCTCGACACGGATTCACCCCGGCAGATGGGAATAGCCGGGTGAACTACCTCGTCTTTCTACTTGTGGCAGTAGTTGGCAGTGCCATGAGTCGATCTGGCAGCGCGTAATCGGCACGCTCAAAGCTGTTCGACCCCAAACAGCAATTTCGAGGAGTAATGACATGACCGCTGTATCTGGGCTGACAACCAGACCCCTCTATGATTCGACCGACTCGCTGTTACGTTTCGCCATGCGTGCTGACGCCACGTTGACGGGGCTGATGGGTTTGGTCGCCGCATTCTTCGCTGACCCGCTCTCGTCGGTGTCCGGCCTGAGCTCCGGCCAGGAATACAGCATGGGCGCTTTCTTCGTGCTCTACGGCCTGGCCGTGTTCAGCCTCGCGGCGCTGCCGAATCCGCGCCGCGTCGGAATCGGCGTTGTCGTGGCCAACATTGTGTACATCCTTGCGGCGGTCGTGGCGGCTGAAGCCGTGCCCATGACCACGACAGGGGTCGCCGCGACGCTGGCCAGTGGTGTGTACACCGCAGTCTTCGCGGGGCTGCAGTACCTGGGGGTACGCCGGATCCCGGCGTAACTCCCGCACTCCCTTCCCTCCCGAGAAACCAGCCGGGCGGGGCGCCGCTGCCGCTGATCGCTGTGTGCCGCCCCGCCCGCCTGGTAAGTAGGCGTTATGTGACGGTTGAAGTGCTACAGCTTGCGCAGGCGTAGCCGGTTGATGGAGTGGTCGGCGTCCTTGCGCAGCACCAGGGTGGCGCGGGGACGGGTCGGCAGAATGTTCTCGACCAGATTGGGCCGGTTGATCGACCGCCAGATCTCGCGTGCCGCGGCGACGGCCTTCGGGTCGTTGAGGGCCGAGTAGTGGTGGAAGTGTGATTCCGGGTCGGCGAACGCCGTGCTGCGCATGGCCAAGAACCGCGACACGTACCACTGCTCGATGTCTTCGATCCGGGCGTCCACATACAGCGAGAAGTCGAACAAGTCCGACACCATCAGGGTCTCGCCGGTCTGCAATACGTTGAGGCCCTCGAGGATCAGAATGTCGGGATGGCGGACCACGTGTTTGGCCCCGGGGATGATGTCGTAGTGCAGATGTGAATACAGCGGCGCGCAGACGTATTCGGAACCGGATTTGACCGAAGTCACGAACCGCATCAGTGCCCTGCGGTTATAACTCTCCGGAAACCCCTTGCGGTGCATGAGGTTTCGTTGCTCCAGCTCGGCATTGGGGTATAGAAAGCCGTCGGTGGTCACCAGGTCCACCCGGGGGTGATGATCCCACCGAGCCAACAGCGCCTGCAGTACACGGGCGGTGGTCGACTTGCCGACCGCCACGCTGCCCGCCACACCGATGATGAACGGCACTGGCCGATCGGGGTTCTGTCGAGGCTCGCCGAGGAATTCCGACGTAGCGGCGAACAACCGCTGCCGGGCGGCGACCTGAAGATGAATGAGCCGGGACAGCGGCAGGTAGACCTCCTCAACTTCGAGCAGGTCGATCTGCTCCCCGAGACCGCGGAGGCCGATCAGTTCCTCTTCACTGAGAGCCAGCGGCGTCGACATGCGGAGCGCACGCCACTGCTTTCGGTCGAACTCCACATAGGGGCTCGGCTCGCTAAGCCGCGGCATACTGCCAGTCTCGCAGGGACGATTGCAGGCCCGGCGGCTGGGCTGGCTAAAACCACCGCTGGATAGACTGTCGCTCGTGACTGCCGTTCGTATTGCTACCTCTCGCAACGCATCCATCATGTCCGCCCCGCTCGCCGAAGTCGACCCGGATATCGCCGAGCTGCTGGGGAAGGAGCTCGGCCGGCAACGCGACACCCTGGAGATGATCGCCTCGGAGAACTTCGTGCCGCGCTCTGTGCTGCAGGCTCAAGGCAGCGTGCTGACCAACAAGTACGCCGAGGGGCTGCCCGGCCGGCGTTACTACGGCGGTTGCGAGTACGTCGACGTCGTGGAGAACATCGCCCGCGACCGGGCCAAGGCGCTGTTCGGAGCCGACTTCGCCAACGTCCAGCCACATTCGGGTGCGCAGGCCAACGCCGCGGTGCTGCACGCGCTGATGTCGCCGGGGGAGCATCTGCTGGGTCTGGACCTCGCCAACGGTGGCCACCTGACGCACGGCATGCGGCTGAACTTCTCCGGAAAGCTCTATACCACCGGCTTCTATGGCGTCGACCCGACGACGCATCTAGTTGACATGGACGCAGTGCGGGCCAAGGCGCTCGAATTCCGGCCCAAGGTGATCATCGCCGGCTGGTCGGCTTACCCGCGGATTCTCGACTTCGCGGCGTTCCGGTCGATCGCCGACGAGGTCGGCGCAAAGTTGTGGGTCGACATGGCGCATTTCGCGGGCCTGGTCGCCGTCGGATTGCACCCGTCTCCGGTGCCGCACGCGGATGTGGTATCCACCACCGTGCACAAGACACTCGGCGGGGGTCGCTCGGGCATCGTCCTGGGCAAGCAGGAGTACGCCAAGGCCATCAACTCTGCGGTATTCCCCGGCCAGCAGGGCGGACCGCTCATGCACGTCATCGCGGGCAAGGCGGTCGCGCTGAAGATCGCCGGCACCCCCGAATTCGCCGACCGGCAGCAGCGCACGCTGTCCGGCGCCCGGATCCTCGCGGATCGACTCATGTCTGCCGACGTCGCAAAGGCAGGCGCCTCGGTGGTCAGCGGCGGCACCGACGTCCATCTGGTGCTAGTCGACCTGCGTAACTCCCCGCTCGACGGCCAGGCTGCCGAGGACCTACTGCATGAGGCCGGCATCACCGTCAACCGCAATGCTGTCCCCAATGACCCGCGGCCGCCGATGGTGACCTCCGGCCTGCGGATAGGCACCCCTGCGCTGGCCACCCGCGGCTTCGGTGATGCCGAGTTCACCGAGGTTGCCGACATCGTTGCTACCGCACTGGCGACCGGCACGTCCGCTGATGTTTCGGGGCTGCGGCAGCGGGTGACCCGGCTGGCCAGGGAGTTTCCGCTGTACGAGGGCCTCGAGGACTGGAGCCTGGTCGGTCGCTAGACCGGGCTGCGGGTAATCGGGCTCACACAACGCGACGCGAGGCATCTGATTTCAAGGAACCTGTTACGCGAGTTACAGTTACCGCATGGCACAGAAACCTGTAGCTAACGCGCTGGTCCTCGAGCTCGAGCCGGTCGTCGAAGCGAACTGGGCTCGTCACCTGGACACCGAGGACATCTGGTTCGCCCACGATTACGTTCCGTTCGACCGGGGCGAGAACTTCGCCTTCCTCGGCGGACGCGATTGGGATCCGTCCCAGGCGACGCTGCCCAAGGCCATCACGGACGCGTGCGAGATCCTGCTGTTGCTCAAGGACAACCTCGCGGGCCATCACCGCGAGCTTGTCGACCACTTCATTCTCGAGGACTGGTGGGGTCGCTGGCTGGGCCGGTGGACCGCAGAGGAGCACTTGCACGCCATCACGTTGCGCGAATACCTGGTGGTGACCCGGGAGGTCGACCCGACCGCCAACGAGGAGGCTCGCGTCCAGTACGTGATGAAGGGCTACCGCGGCGACACGTACTCACAGGTCGAAACACTGGTGTACATGGCGTTCACCGAGCGCACTCACGCCGTTTTCTGCGGAAATCTGGCTGCGCAGGCCGAAGAGCCCATCTTGGCTGGACTCGCCGACCGGATCGCCAGGGACGAACGGCGCCACGAGGAGTTCTTCGCCAACCTGGTGGCGCACTGCCTCGATTACAGCCGCAACGAGACGATCGCGGCGATTGCCGCCCGCGCGGCGGACCTCCAGGTCGTCGGCGCCGACATCGACGCCTACGGGGACAAGGTGCAGAATGTCGCCGACGCCGGCATTTTCGGCCCGACACAGCTGCGCAGGGCGGTCTCGGACCGCATCACCGCATGGGGTGTTGCCGACGAGCCCCAACTGAAGCAATTTGTCATCGGCTAAGGAATCATCGCGCACCGGCGCATGGCGTGGTTCCGTCACTGATGGTCTCGTTGTGGGCGGCCTGCCGGTCTCGGCGCGCCTGCCCGGCGGCCGAGCGGCCACGAGAGTAGCGTCAATCGCGATGGCCAGCGACGAACTCTGCTGCCAGGGCGGCACCTCCCGTCACTACAACGGCAGGACCGGCCCCGGTCCTGGTGCTGCGGCCCCCGCCGACGTGCCTGTGTGGGTCCCCGCGGGCAATCCAATGCAGTTCGACGATGATGCCGCCACTGAAATGGGGTGGCTGAGGAGTCGGGCCATTAGCTCGAGGAGCGCTTAGTGACCGATATCCGGACCTATGTGATCGACACCTCCGTGCTGCTGTCCGATCCATGGGCGTGCAGCCGGTTTGCCGAGCACGAGGTGGTAGTTCCGTTGGTGGTGATCAGCGAACTGGAGGCCAAACGCCACCATCACGAGCTGGGGTGGTTCGCCCGTCAAGCGTTGCGTCTGTTCGATGACCTTCGGCTGGAGCACCAACGGCTGGATCAGCCTATTCCGGTTGGAACACAAGGCGGTACGCTACACGTCGAGCTCAACCATACCGACCCGGCGGTGCTGCCCGCCGGCTTTCGGACCGACAGCAACGATTCCCGGATCTTGAGCTGTGCCGCCAACCTCGCCGCTGAAGGCAGGCGAGTTACGTTGGTCAGCAAGGATATTCCGCTTCGAGTCAAGGCCGCTGCGGTTGGCCTGGCCGCCGACGAGTACCACGCTCAGGACGTCGTGGTCTCCGGGTGGTCGGGCATGCACGAGATCGAGACCGCTGCTGAGGATATCGACGCGCTGTTCACCGAGGGCGAGATCGATCTGGCCGAAGCTCGGGACCTGGCCTGTCACACCGGGATTCGGTTGCTGGGTGGCAGTTCGCACGCGCTCGGCCGGGTGACCCCGCAAAAACGCGTCCAGCTGGTTCGTGGTGACCGCGAGGTGTTCGGGCTGCGAGGCCGTTCTGCCGAGCAACGGGTGGCGCTGGATCTACTGCTCGACGAGTCGGTGGGCATTGTGTCGTTGGGCGGCAAAGCCGGCACCGGCAAGTCGGCGCTGGCGTTGTGTGCGGGTCTCGAGGCGGTGCTGGAGCGCAGGACTCAACGCAAGGTGGTGGTTTTCCGCCCGCTGTATGCCGTTGGCGGCCAAGAGTTGGGCTACTTGCCCGGCAGCGAGAGCGAAAAGATGGGCCCGTGGGCGCAGGCGGTGTTCGACACCCTCGAGGGCTTGGCCAGCCCGGCGGTGCTGGAGGAGGTGCTCTCCCGGGGCATGCTCGAAGTGCTGCCGCTGACCCACATCCGGGGTCGCTCGCTACACGACTCGTTCGTCATCGTCGACGAAGCGCAGTCGCTCGAGCGCAACGTCTTGTTGACCGTGTTGTCTCGGTTGGGCACGGGATCGCGGGTGGTGCTGACCCACGATATTGCCCAGCGGGACAACTTGCGGGTCGGCCGGCACGACGGGGTTGCGGCCGTGATCGAGAAGCTCAAAGGCCATCCGCTGTTTGCGCACATCACCCTGCTGCGCAGCGAGCGATCCCCGATTGCCGCGCTGGTCACCGAGATGCTCGAGGAGATCGCCGGACCGCACTGACGTCGCGTCTCGCGCGGCTGCCATTCGGCAGTCTGCCTTTCGGTAGGCTTCCAACGTGCCGAAACGACCCGACAGCCAGGCCTGGCGCTATTGGCGGACCGTCTTCGGTGTTGTCGCGGCCGGGGCGGTTCTGGTGATCGGCGGTCTCACCGGTCACGTGACGCGGGCCGACAACTTGAGCTGCTCGGTGGTCAAGTGCGTCGCGCTGACGTTCGACGACGGGCCGGGGCCGTACACCGACCGTTTGCTGCAAATTCTGAAGGACAATGACGCCAAGGCCACTTTCTTCCTGATCGGCAACAAGGTCGCAGTTGATCCGGCGGGAGCCAAGCGCATCGCCGACGCCGGTATGGAGATCGGCAACCACACCTGGGAGCACCCCAATATGGCGACTATCCCTACCGACGACATCGCCGGCCAGTTTTCCAGGGCCAACGACGCGATTGCCGCCGCAACCGGCCGGACACCGACGCTCTACCGTCCCGCCGGCGGGTTGTCCACTGACGCGGTGCGCCAGACTGCCGGCCGGTTTGGGCTAGCTGAAATCCTTTGGGACGTCATCCCTTTCGATTGGGCGAACGATTCGAACACGGCCGCGACGCGCTACCTGCTGATGACGCAGATCAAACCGGGCTCGGTGGTGTTGTTCCATGACACGTACTCGAGCACCGTCGACCTGGTGTACCAGTTCATCCCGGTGCTCAAGGCCAACGGCTACCGCATGGTGACGGTCAGCGAACTGCTTGGGCCCCGAGCGCCCGGCAGCAGTTACGGCAGCCGGGAAAACGGTCCACCCGTCAACGAACTTCACGACATCCCGGCCGGCGAGATCCCAACGTTGCCCAACACTGTCTCGCCCAGGCCGATGCGCAACTTCCCGATCACCGACATTCCAGGTCAGAACTCCGGCGGGCCGAATAATGGCGCCTAGAACAAGTCTGAGCATGCGCGCGGCTACCTTTATAAGGTGATCCAGGCAGCGGCCAGAGCCGGGGCAGGGCAGGGCACGTCAGCCCCCAGGCTGTCGATTCGCTACGGGGTCGATCTCGCTCTGTCCTACATCATTGCCGTCATCGATGCGGCTGCCATTCTGATTCCGCTCAGGGGCCACACGTTCGCCAAGGCGAACGTCGAGTTCACCGGGAAGAACACGACGACGGTTTTGGTACTCGTGGTGCTCGGGATCGTGAGCGTCGTGGTGGCCGGCGTGCTGAGCCTTGCGCCCACATTGCGGTGGTATGTCGCCGGGCAAAAGCCGAATACGGCTCAACGGGAAGCCGCAATGAAACTTCCGGGCCGCCAATCGGCAATCCTGTTGACCGCCTGGGGCGCGTCCGCCGCAATCCTGATTTTGGTCAATCGTGACAAGGGTGCCGCGTTGCTACTGCCGATGCTGCTCGGTGTGCTGCTCGGCGGACCGGCCGCCGCGGGCACCGGAATGCTGCTTGCCCAACGGACTCTGCGGCCCATCATGCGTGCCGCCACGTTGGGTGGCGAGCCGCGGCTGGCAGTTCCGAGTGTGTTTGCGCGACTGGTTATCCTCTGGTTCCTCTGCAGCGCACTTCCCATCGCGGTGATTGCGGTTCTGGTCGTTCTTCGCTCCTACGGCTGGCTGATTCAGAAGACCGCCACGTTGGACGTGCCCGTTTTGGTGGTGTCGCTGGCAGCGCTGCTGCTCGGGTTGCCCACGATGTTACTGACGTCGCGATCCATTTCCGATCCGATAGGCGAGGTCGTCGACGCGATGGCCGAGGTCGAACACGGCCACATCGGAACCTACGTCGGGGCGTACGAACGTTCCCAAATCGGGCGTCTGCAAACCGGATTCAATCGGATGGTTGCCGGGCTCGCCGAGCGCGACCGGTTGCGCGACCTGTTCGGGCGCCACGTCGGAGCCGACGTCGCGCATCGCGCCATCGAAGAGGGCGCATCGCTGTCCGGGGATGTGGTGGAGGCGGCAGTGCTTTTCATCGACCTGGTCGGCTCGACCATGCTCACGGAAAGCCGCCCCCCACAAGAGGTTGCTGAGGTGCTCAACGACTTTTTCCGGATCGTGGTCGACGCCGTCGACCAACACCAGGGGCTGATCAACAAGTTCGCGGGCGACGCAGCGTTGGCCGTCTTCGGGGCGCCGTTGCAAACGAACGAACCGGCGTCGGCGGCGCTGGCGACAGCACGCAGTCTGGGCATCCAGCTGCGCCGGCTACCGGTGGTCGATTTCGGCATCGGCGTTTCGGCGGGCCGCGTCTTCGCCGGCAACATCGGTGCCGAAAACCGTTATGAATACACGGTGATCGGTGACGCCGTCAACGAGGCCGCGCGGCTGGCCGACCTCGCGAAAACCTCGGAACGGCGGATCCTGTGTTCGGCGGCGGCAATCGACAGAGCCGATGAGGCCGAGCGGGCGCACTGGGCCGAATGCTATTCCACTGTGCTGCGCGGGCGCTCCGAAGCCACCCACGTCTCGTCGCCCGCGGGTTCCGGCTAGCCTGCCGCGACGGGGGCCAGCCGGGGTCCACCTCAAGACTTGGTGACCCTCAGCGCCGCAATGACCTGGCTGATGGCGGCCGCCGAGCCCGCATCGCCGATGGGTGATGCACCCAAGAAGATGGTTACCGGTTTGGTGTCGACAGCAATGATGGTGAGCGAGTCGCCCTTTACGTTGCGTGTGGTGTCAGCGATCGTGATGTCGGCGTCTACCCGCGCCGCCTTGACCCCGTCGACCGTGATCGATGACGTCTTCGTCGGGCCCAGGGTCGGCGATGCGTTTGAGTAGCCGGGGCCGTTGGCCACACAGCCCATCAACTTCGATGCTTGCGCGCTGACGTCCATACTGGTGACGAAGTTTGTGACACCGACCTCGGCCTGCATCACCCACTGGCTGGCGCCGGGTACCTCCTGGGCGACACCGAGAGCGCCGATGAGGTTCGGGGTCTGGTCGTCAGAGATTATCGACCATCCGGGTGCCGCGGTGGCCAGGAACGACAGCTTGCCCGCTTCGATCGTGGTGCCGGGGGGCTTCTCACCGCCGGACACATTGGGGGTGCAGTCGGTCGCAGTCTGTTCGGAATTGTTCGGCTGCGACGTAGGAGCGCTGATCGTCGCAGAGGGCCCAGCGGGGCTTGCCTTGGTCGACTTGTTTTCCTTGGTGAGGTTGAGAACCAGGATTGCCACCAGAGCGATGACGCCCAGTACCGCGACGCCGCCGCCGATCAACCATGGCGTCTTCGAGCGTGGTCTATTCGGTGGTGGTCCTGGCGGGTAAGGCCCGCCAGGCCAGCTGGGGGGATACTGCTGGCCTGGCTGAGGGTACTGCGGGGGTGGGTAGGCGCCCGGAGCGGAGGGATCCACACCAGCCTGAGGGTTGCCGTAAGGATTGGGGTAGGCGCCACCCGGCGGGTACGGGTACTGGCCGCCAGGGTACGGGTAAGGACCGCCCTGCGGCTGGCCGCCCCAATATCCGCCCTGCCCATAGGGATTCGTTCCGGAGGGATCCTGACCATAGGGACCGCCGGGAGGAACCGTCATTGGTGAATCACCCTTACTCTCATCGATCATGTCCTCGGAGGCAGCCGCGCAACCGAGTCACCGCAATTATGTGCGCGAAACCGACAAATCGTCATGTTCGGCGCGTTTATTCACGAGGTTTAGTCGTTCGGTTTGACATTGGCCATCGCCAGCACGTCGAGGCGCCGGTCCAGCTCCTCGATCGACAGCTTGTCGCCGATCAGGCCACGGTCGATGACCGTCTGGCGAATGGTCTTGCGTTCCTTGAGCGCTTGTTTGGCTACCGCGGCGGCCTCCTCGTAGCCGATGGCCCCGTTCAACGGCGTCACGATTGACGGCGACGACTCGGCCAACTCGCGCAGATGCTCGACGTGGGCAGACAGCCCGGTAATGCAGCGCTCCGCGAACAACTTTGACACGTTGGTCAGCAGCTTGAATGACTCGAGAATGTTGCGGGCCATCATCGGGATGTAGACGTTGAGCTCGAAGGCGCCGTTCGCGCCGCCCCAGGCGACCGCGGCATCATTGCCGATCACCTGTGCGGCGACCTGCGTAACTGCCTCCGGCAGAACAGGATTTACCTTGCCCGGCATGATCGAGCTGCCCGGCTGCAGGTCCGGCAGCTGGATTTCGGCCAGGCCGGTCAGTGGGCCGGATCCCATCCAGCGGATGTCGTTGGCGATCTTGGTCAGCGAAACTGCGATGGTGCGCAGCGCGCCGGATGCCTCCACCAACCCGTCACGGGCGGCTTGTGCCTCGAAAGAGTTTTTTGCCGTGCGCAATTCGCTCAGACCGGTTTCGGTGACCAGCGTCTCGACCACCTTGGCGCCGAAGCCCTCAGGAGCGTTGAGGCCGGTGCCCACCGCAGTGCCGCCGATCGCCAGTTCACCCAGCCGCGGCAGCGTGGCGCGGACGCGCTCGATCCCGGCCTCGATTTGGCGGGCATATCCGCTGAATTCCTGGCCCAGCGTCACCGGAACGGCGTCCATCAGGTGCGTGCGGCCCGACTTGACCACCGTGTGCCACTCGCCGGCCTTGGTTGCCAATGCGCCGCGCAGCACCTCGAGCGCCGGGATGAGATGACGCACCGCGGCCTCGGTGGCTGCGATGTGGGTGGCGGTCGGGAAGGTGTCGTTGGACGACTGCGACATGTTGACGTCGTCGTTGGGATGCACTTTAACGGGAGGGGTCGCCGTGGCCGCGATGCCGGCGATCACCTCGTTGGTGTTCATATTGGAGCTGGTGCCCGAGCCGGTTTGGAAGACGTCGATGGGGAACTGGTCGTCGTGCCGCCCGTCGGCGATCTCAGCCGCCGCGGCGATGATCGCGTCTGCCTTTTCCGGTGCCAGCAACCCGAGGTCCTTGTTCACCTGCGCGCAGGCGCCTTTCAGCAGACCCAGTGCGCGGATCTGGGTGCGCTCCAGACCGCGGCCGGAGATTGGGAAGTTCTCCACCGCACGCTGGGTTTGGGCGCGCCACAACGCTTTTGCCGGCACCCGGACCTCGCCCATGGTGTCGTGCTCGATGCGATATTCAGTGTCGTTCGCTGCCTTGTCAGAGCCGCTGTCGGCCATAAGTGTTTGTTCCTTGCTTGTTGTGATTTTTGGTATGGCTGTTTAGGGCAGGGGATAGGCGGCGGTGCTATCGCCGGTGAAGTCGATGGCGGAGTATTCGTTGAGTTTCGAAAGCCGGTGGTAGGCATCGATCATCCGGACGGTGCCCGACTTCGAACGCATCACAATCGACTGGGTGGTGCAGCCGCCGGGGTAGTACCGCACTCCTTTGAGTAGATCGCCGCCGGTGACCCCGGTGGCGCAGAAGAAGACGTTGTCGCCGGACACCAGATCTTCGGTGGTCAATATCTGGTCCAGGTCGTAGCCGGCGTCGAGCGCTTTTCGGCGTTCTGCTTCATCACGTGGCGCCAATTGTGCCTGGATGGCCCCGCCCATGCAGCGGATCGCCGCGGCGGCGATGATGCCCTCCGGGGTGCCGCCGATCCCGGCCAGCATGTCGGTGCCCGAAAGCGGCCGGCACGCCGAAATCGCACCGGCCACGTCGCCGTCGGTGATCAGGCGAATGCGGGCTCCTGTTGTCCGGACGTCTTCGATCAGCTGAGTGTGGCGTGGCCGGTCCAGGATGCACACGGTCATGTCCCGTACCGATAAGTCCTTGACCTTGGCGACCGCCCGGATGTTTTCGGCGATGGGCGCGGTGATGTCCAGCACTTGTGCGGCGTCGGGCCCGACGGCGATCTTGTTCATGTAGAACACCGCCGAGGGGTCGAACATCGCGCCGCGATCGGCCACCGCCAGCACCGAGATGGCATTGGGCATGCCCTTGCTCATAAGCGTGGTGCCATCCACGGGGTCGACGGCGAAATCGCAGTCCGGGCCGTCACCGTTACCGACTTCTTCGCCGTTGTACAGCATCGGCGCTTGGTCTTTCTCGCCCTCGCCGATTACCACCACCCCGCGCATCGACACCGAGTTCACAAGTTCGCGTATCGCGTCGACCGCGGCGCCGTCCCCGCCCTCTTTGTCGCCACGGCCCACCCAGCGGCCGGCGGCCATGGCGCCGGCCTCGGTGACCCGTACCAGCTCCAGGGCCAGGTTGCGGTCTGGGGCTTCCCCGCGCGACCGTACCTGCGACGGGTCGCGGCCGGTAATGGCGGTCGGCGACGAACCGGATCCCGACGAGCGGCCGCCCTCAACTGTCATGGTTGCTAATTCTCCCAGAAGCAGATCGGTCCGTCGGAGCTGGGCTGTGGCTGGTGATGGCCGGCTGGAATACTCGAGTGGTGACCGAGGACCCGCAGCCCACTGCCCCGGATGCTTTTGCAGCCGGCGAGCCGGCTCCGGCACCCGGGCCTGCACTCGGGCCGGTTGCGAGGCCGGCCAAACCGCGGGTGCTGCAGGACGGCCGCGACATGTTCTGGTCGCTCGCGCCGCTGGTGCTCGGGTGCATCTTGCTGGCCGGCCTGGTCGGGATGTGTTCATTCCAGCCGGGCGCGACGAACAAAGGAACGATCCCGTCCTACGACGTGGCGACCGCCTTGAAGGCAGACGCTGCGACGCTGGGATTCCCCATTCGAATGCCGGTGTTACCGGCGGGCTGGCAGCCCAACTCCGGCGGTCGGGGCGGTATCGAGAATGGCCGAATCAACCCGTCGACCGGTCAGCGAATGAACGCGGCTACCTCGATCGTGGGATACATCGGCCCGACGGGCATGTATCTGAGCCTGACCCAGAGCAACGCTGACGAAGACAAGCTGGTCGGTTCGATCCATCCATCTGCGTTTCCGGCCGGAACGGCCGACATCGCCGGCACCACCTGGGTGGTCTATCAAGGTGGCGGCCAAAGCGGGGCGGACGCCGAGCCGGTCTGGACCACCAGGCTCGCCAGCCCGGCCGGCCCGACCCAGATAGCGATCACGGGTGCCGGAAGCACCGATCAGTTCCGTACGCTGGCCGGGGCGACGCAATCGCAGCCGCCATTGGCAAGCCGCTAGTCGAGACACCGATAGAAGGGATTCGCGTGACTGCACCCGAAGCAGACCTGTCCGGATGGTCGGTGGCTCCGTTCACCGGCGGCGGCTACACCCATGACGTCTACCGCAAGGGCGCGGGCCCCGGGGTGGTGCTGATACCCGAGTTACCCGGGATCCATCCCGGTGTGCTGGGCCTGGGAAATCACCTGGTGGACAACGGCTTCACCGTCGCCATGCCGTCGCTGTTCGGCGAGGCGGGTAAGCCGAAAACGGTCGGATACATTGCCGCCACCATCGCGAAGGCTTGCGTGGCAAAGGAATTCGCGGCATTTGCAACCAACAAACAGCGCCCGGTGTCGTTATTCCTGCGCGCGCTTGCCCGCGACCTCAACGCGTCGACGCCGGGCAAGGGCGTAGGCGTGATCGGCCAATGCTTCACCGGCGGCTTCGCCTTGGCGGCCGCAGTCGACGACAGCGTGCTGGCGCCGGTGCTCAGTCAGCCGTCGGTACCGTTGCCGCTGGGCCGTGCGCGACTCCGCGATCCCGGGCTGAGTGAAGCGGAACTGACAACCGTCGCCGATCGCTGTGCGAACGAGGGCTTGTGTGCGATGGGTTTGCGATTCAGTGAAGACAAAACGTCGCCGGCAGAACGGTTCACGGCGCTCAAAGAGCGACTCGGGGATGCGTTCGAGGTGATCGAGATCGACTCGCGCCCGGGCAATGAACACGGCTTCGGCAAAATGGCGCACTCGGTGCTGACCGACGAGGTGCGTGAAGTCGAGGGCCAGCCGGCTTACGAGGCCCGCAAAAGGGTGGTCGAGTTCCTCATTCGGAGTCTGACTTAGCGTCTGGCTCCGGGACTGACCCAACCGCCGCAGCGTCCCGCACTTTCTTGCGCGGGAGCCATTTGCGGCGGCCGGCTTGCTCATCTGGTTCGGTCAGCTCGACGCCTTGGTAAACCGCGAGGTAGACGTCGATGGTGGTGACAATGAGGATCATCAGCACCGGACCGATCACGATTCCCCAAGGGCCGAACATGCCGATACCCGCGAACACCGCGAGCAGCATGAGCGCCGAATTCAACCGCGCATCGCGCGGAACGAGGATCGGGCGCAAGAAGTTGTCGATATTGGTGACCACCAGGAGATGCCAAAGGACCACGAACGCGCCGCCGACGATATTGCCGTAGAAGATCATCCCGATGCCAAACGGAATGGTGACGATACCGCCGCCCAGCGGAATGATCGACAAAACCGTCAGCAGGATCGCGAATATGAAGAAGCCATGGTGAAACCCGCCGACGAAGATGGACGTGGCGCCGGCGACACCTTGGCAGAGCGCGATCACGAACTGGCCGTTGACGGTGCCGCGCACCATGGCACCCGTCTTCCTCAGGTACAAATCGGTGACTTCGTCGCCCAGCGGGTTCAGCTGGCCGATCAGCGTTCGCATCTTCTCGCGGTTCACCAGCAGTGCGAGGAACACATACAGAAAGATGATCGCGGCCGCGACGGCACCGGCGATACCTCCGGCAGCGCCCTGCAGAAAGTTCAGCAGCCACTGGCCAAGGTTCTGCGCGGCGGTAACCATCGCTTTTCGGAGCATCTCCGCGGTTATTGTTATGTGCAAGAACGGCACTCGAGCCAGCAACTCATTGACGACGTGTAGGACTTTGTTCCCGAGCTCGCCAGGATCGGTCGCTTTGACCCACGCGGCGACGCTGCCGACCATGCGAGAAATCTGAACGAACGCCAACACCACCAACAGGCCGATCGGCAAGATGACGATGGCCAGCGCGGCCAACAAAGTACAGGTGGCCGACAAGCCGGTGCCGAGACGTCTGTTGAACCAATTGAAGAGTGGCGTGAATAAATACGCGCCGACCGCGGCAACCACGATGAGGACAAAGTAGCTGCGTAAGAAATACGCACCGAACAGCACAGCGATCAGCGTCAAGGCCGCGAGAGCGCGTTTCTGAGTGAGCGTGAATTCGGTGTTCATACGAACCGGGCCGCCCTCCGCGTCGCTGTTGAGCGCAACACTAACGCCGGGCGACGTCTGCACGGCGAAGTCGGTGCTATAGCGACCCGCTGACCGTTTGCTCGGCCGGGGCGGCTTTGGCTCCCCGGCCCTGGCTTTTCATCTGCTGGAACAGATCAACGTAGTACGGCAGGCATTGGGCCAACGCCTGCTCGGTGTTGAACCGGGGCTGATAACCGAGGTCGCGGGACGCCTTGGCGATCGAGAAGTAGTTGTCCAGATACAGTCGCTCGACCGCCAGCGGCTCGAGTAGCGGCTCCGGCAGCCCGAACCGGAAGTGCAGCCGCTGCCAGCCCGTCATGACCGCACGGACCGCGGGACCGTTGACCCGCATCCGCGGCCAGGGTTGCCCGCAAGCCTGCACGACCGGCCCGGCGAACTCGAACATGTTGATCGGCTCGGCGTCGTTGATGAAGTACGCCTGACCGGGCGCGGTGCCATCGGGCACCAGATGTTCGGCGGCCAGGATGAAACCGTGAATCAGGTTGTGCACGTACGAGTTGTCCAGCCGGGCCGACTTGCGGCCGACCAGCACCCTGACGTGGCCGGCGATCACACTTTCGAACAGCTTGCGGAACATGGTCTGATCGCCAGTGCCCCAGATGCCGCTGGGCCGGATCGCGCATGTCAACATGTCGCTAACACCGTTCTGCGACAACACAAATCGTTCGGCGGCCACTTTGGTCTCGGTATAGAGGTCATTGAACCGGTTGGTGTAGGGCAACGTTTCGTCGCCGCCGGCGATGCTCTGGCCGCCCATCACCACGCTGTTGGATGAGGTGTAGACGAACCGCTGTACCCCGGCCGCCTGCCCAGCGTGCACCAGGTTCTCGGTGCCGCCGACGTTGACTGAGAAGCTGCGTTGGCGGTACTCGTCCGTCACCGACGCGCCGCCCATCAACTCGATGATCGCCGCGGTATGGAACACGGTGTTGATGCCGTCCACCGCTGCGGCGCAGACGGCAGCGTCGCAGATGTCACCCTGCAGTACCTCCAATTGCGGATGCTGCGGTAATGGTGACGGGGCGCGGTCGAAGGAACGTACCTGATACCCGCGGTCGAGCAAGGTGGTCACCAGGTTCGCGCCGACAAACCCCGAGCCGCCGGTGACCAGGATGCGGCCGAGTTCGGTTGTCAGCGATGCATTACCCATGGTTCGCGCAGCATAGTCGAGAATAATTGAAACGTGTTCCAGTTTTGGGGGAGGAGTCTGAATTTTGGTTCGCTGGTTCGCGGCGGTCAAGATTCCTCAGTCTGGCCGGTCGCGAGCGCATCCGCTACTCGTTTGCGAGCGCCAGCTAAGTGCTGTTCACACCTTTTTGCCAGCTCTTCGCCTCTTTCCCACAGCTTCAGCGACGCATCGAGGTCCAGCCCGCCTTGCTCGAGAAGCCGCACGACTTCGATCAACTCGTCTCGGCAAGCTTCATAGCCAAGCTGACTAATAGGCGTAATTGGTTCAGCGTCTGCCCGGTCTGGATCGTTGTCTTGCTTAGAAGCCATCGGTCGATCCTTCACTTACTGCCGCTATGGCGCCGTCGGAGACGCGCACCCGCAGCCTGGTGCCAGCCGGTGCATCCTGGACCGAACGCAGCACCCGGGGTTTCGCGGTCGGGTCAGCGTCCGGGACCGTCTGCACGACGGCTTGCGCCACGGTCTGCACAATGGCGTAGCCGCGGGCCAACGTGGCCGCCGGGCCCAACGTGGCCAGCCGCGCGGCCAGATGACCAACCCGCTCGGTCTCGGCGGCGACCAGCCGGGTGATGTCGCGGCGAACCGCTGACCGGGCGCGGTGGATCTCTTCAGCACGCGTCGTCAGGGCGGTCAGCGGCTCGGCCAGCACTGGGCGGCTGCGCAACTGGGCGAGCGCGCGTTGTTCGCGGGACACCCAATTGCGCAGTGCTTGGGCGCTGCGCCGGCGCAGGTCATCGAGCAGCCGCTGCTCAGCGGCGGTATCAGGGACCACTTTCTTGGCTGCGTCGGTGGGGGTCGCGGCACGCAGGTCGGCGACCAGATCGCACAGCGGATTGTCGGGTTCGTGACCGACCGCGCTGATCACCGGCGTGGTACAGGCCGCGATCGCGCGACACAGGGTTTCGTCGGAAAACGGCAGCAGGTCTTCGACGCTGCCGCCGCCGCGGGCCATCACGATCACATCGACATCGGGGTTGCGATCGAGTTCGCGTAACGCCTCAACGATCTGCGGGACGGCATTGGTCCCCTGAACGGCGGTGTTACGCACAGCGAAACGTACCGCAGGCCAGCGTGCGCTGGCCACTGTCGTCACATCGCGTTCCGCGGCACTCGCCCGGCCGGTGATCAGTCCGATCATGTTGGGCAGGAAGGGGATTGGCCGCTTAAGTCGGGCGTCAAAGAGCCCCTCGGCATCCAGTAGCCGACGCAGCCGATCGATGCGGGCCAGTAGCTCGCCGACACCAACGGCCCGAATCTCGCTGAGGCGCAACGAGAATGTGCCGCGCCCGGTGTAGAACGAGGGCTTGCCGCAAACTACCACCTGAGTGCCCTCGGCCAATTTCACCGGCGCGCTAAGCACCAAGTCGCGCGAACACGTCACGGTCAGCGACATATCGGCCGCCGGGTCACGCAGCACCATGAACACGGTCTTGGAGTCGGGCCGCATGTTGATCTGGGCCAACTGCCCCTCGACCCAGACCGTGCCCAGCTTGTCGATCCAGCCTGCGACCCGGATCGCCACCGCGCGAACCGGGAACGGGTTCTCGGCCGAGTTCGCCTCCGTATTCGCTGCTCGGGTCACTTCGCGGTCGCGCGGGTGATCCTGTTGGCGAGCAGCGTCTGGAACGGAGCACGGGCCTTGGTGGCCTGCTCGTAGGCGAGCAAGGCTTCCAGTTCGTCGACACCCAGCGATTGCAGCCTGGCCCGCAGCTGGGCCAGCGTCAGGGTCGGATAGTCGAGTTCGGCCGCCACCGCCGGCTCCGGGACCGCCGACTTCTTCGATTTCCTGGCGGGCTTGGTCGGGGCGGACTCATTGACCGGGACGGAGTCGGGTGCGTCGGATACCGAGTACAAC
>JBEKNM010000009.1:0-23323 GCA_049522835.1 Mycobacterium sp. | reverse complement strand
CGAGCTGATCGTGCTGGACTCCGGCTCAACAGACGACACCGAGATACGTGCCATCGCCGCCGGCGCCCGCGTCGTCAGCCGTGAACAGGCGTTGCCCGAGGTCCCGACGCGTCCCGGCAAGGGTGAGGCGTTGTGGCGCTCACTCGCGGCCACCAGCGGCGACATCGTGGTGTTCGTCGACTCTGATCTGATCAGCCCGCACCCGATGTTCGTGCCGTGGCTGGTTGGCCCGCTGCTTACTCGCGACGGGATTGACCTGGTCAAAAGCTTCTACCGACGGCCCTTAAAGGTCGCCGAGGTCAGCGAGGTCGGTGATGTGGGTGGCGGCTCGAGCGCCATCGGCGGCGGGCGGGTCACCGAGCTTGTGGCGCGGCCGTTGCTGGCGGCGCTGCGGCCGGAACTGGGCGGCATCTTGCAGCCGCTCGGCGGCGAGTACGCGGCCACCCGGGAGCTGTTGACATCACTGCCGTTCGCTCCGGGGTACGGGGTCGAGATCGGCCTGCTGGTCGACACCTTTGACCGGTTGGGCCTCGATGCGATCGCACAGGTCAACTTGGGTGTCAGGGCGCACCACAACCGGCCGCTGGCCGAGCTGGGCGCGATGAGCCGCCAGGTCATTGCCACCTTGCTTTCGCGTTGCGGGATCCCCGACTCCGGGGTTGGGTTGACCCAGTTCTTCGCCGACGGCCCTGACGGTCATGGCTACACCCAGCACAGCTCGCCGGTGTCGCTGGTGGACCGGCCGCCGATGAACGGATTGCGGCCACGCTGATCGCCGGGGTGTCGGCGGCGCAGCAACTCTGTAAGGCAATATCGATCACGTGGCGTTGGTGTTGCTGTACCTGGTGGTGCTGGTTTTGGTGGCGATCGTGCTGTTCGGCGCGGCCAGCCTGCTGTTCGGCCGCGGCGAGCAGTTACCGCCCCTGCCGCGGGGGACGACGGCGACGGTGCTGCCCGCGTTCGGTGTCACCGGCTCCGACGTCGATGCCGTCAAGTTCACCCAGGTCTTGCGCGGATATAAGGCCAGCGAGGTGGACTGGGTGCTGGACCGGCTCGCCCGCGAACTCGAGGCGTTACGCGGTCAGCTGGCGGCTGTCCACGCCGCTGCGGCCGCCAAGGCCTCCCAGGCCTCCCATGTCTCCGACGCCGAAGCCGCCGAAGCCGAGGCCGATGGCTTGGAGCTGCCGGACGGCACGGACGCTGGGGACCATCGGGACGCGACGTGAACGATGACGGGCTGATTCGCTGCAGCTGGGCGAATGTTCGTTCCGGCGCGCACTGGGAGCTGTATCGCGACTATCACGATCAGGAGTGGGGCCGTCCGTTGCATGGCCGGGTGGCGTTGTTCGAGCGGATGAGCCTGGAGGCCTTTCAGAGCGGTCTTTCGTGGCTGATCATCTTGCGCAAGCGGGAGAATTTTCGGCGCGCCTTCTCCGGGTTCGACATCGACAAGGTCGCCCGCTACACCGATGCCGATGTGCACCGGCTGATGGTCGACGAGGGAATCGTCCGCAACCGGGCCAAGATTGAGGCGACGATCGCCAACGCGCGGGTAGCCGCTGACCTTGGCTCTTCGGAAGATCTGTCCGAGCTGCTGTGGTCGTTCGCGCCGCCACCGCGGCCCCGGCCCGTCGACGGTTCTGAAATCCCCTCGGCCAGTGCGGAATCGAAGGCTATGGCGCGCGAACTGAAACGGCGCGGGTTCCGCTTCGTCGGGCCCACCACCGCCTATGCGTTGATGCAGGCGACGGGGATGGTCGATGACCACATCCGCGATTGTTGGGTGCCTCCAGCCCGGTGAGGATGCGGGCCGGTGGCCCGCCTTTTTAAGGGGCCCGGTGGAGCCGGGCAATGGAGTCTGACAGCCCGATGAGGTCGGAGAAGCAGGCCTTGTGCAGCAACTGAACCGAATAGGGAACAATAGAGGAGTGATTTGGCAGTTCAATGTCGGGTATGGCTGGAAATCCACTGGCGGGGCGTGCTCGGCGCCGACCAGGTCCGCGAGCGCGGGCCAGCTCAAATCTGGAGGGAGCACTCGATGGCGGCGATGAAGCCCCGGACCGGCGACGGTCCTCTGGAGGCAACCAAGGAGGGGCGCGGCATCGTGATGCGGGTACCACTGGAAGGGGGCGGTCGACTCGTCGTCGAGCTGACGCCCGATGAAGCCGCCGCGTTGGGCGACGAACTCAAGGGCGTTACCGGCTAGGACCAGCTAAGGTCCGCCGACGGAAGTTGTCGGGCCTAGGCACATACCTTGCGGTAGATGTCGAGCGTTTGCTCGGCGACATGGGCCCAGGAGAATTCCTCGATGCAGCGCCGGCGTCCCGCCTCGCCATAGCGTTTCGCTTTTTCCGGGTCGGCGATTAGCTTGTTGACCGCGTCGGCCAATCTGGCCTGGTAACCAGTGGGGTCGTCGGGGTCGTAATGCACCAGCGACCCGGTGATCCCGTCGGCGACCACCTCGGGTAGCACTAACTGCACGTCGGGGCTGAACTGGTGCGCGGCCGCCACCAGGTGTGCGACGCCCTTCTGCCGGGTGATCCGCCCGACGAACACGGCGGTGGGCCGGCTTGGATCGACACCGAGCTCGGTCAGCACGGATCCGGTGCGCACTGGCCCGGCCGGATACCAGACGTCGGTGTCGATCCCGTTCCGGATGACGTGCACCAGGCTCGGGTCCAGGCTGGGGTAGACCCGCAGCACGTCCTCGCGCATACCGGCGCTGACCGCGATGATGGCGTCGGCGGCCAACACCGCGGTGTGCTCGACCCACGTTGACACCCGGTAGCCGCCGCCGAGCTGCTCGGCCTTCCAGGGTCGCAGCGGTTCCAGGGAATGAGCGGTCAGCACATGCGGGACGTCGTAGAGCAACGCGGCCAGATGCCCGGCCAACCCGGTGTACCAGGTGTGCGAATGCACGACGGTGGCCGCTGACGCGGCGTTGGCCATCGCCAGATCCGACGACAAGGTGGACAGTGCCGCATTGGCCCCGTGGAATCGCGGGTCGGGCTGATAGGCGAAGGCGCCGGGTCGCGGCGCTCCCATGCAGTGCACGTCGACCGCACACAGCCGGCGCAGCTGCGCGACCAGTTCCGTGACGTGTACCCCGGCTCCGCCATAGACCTCTGGTGGGTACTCCCGAGTCATCATCGCCACCCGCATACGGGCACCGTAGTTCGGCGACGATGCGGGGCGCGAGTTGGGCCGAGGAGGAGCCGAACGATTTGGGTGTAGTCGGCGACGATGCGGCCCGCGAGTCGGGCCGGATAATTGGTGGCGGCGATGGGAAAACGTCGAACTAGACCAAATACCTTGACGGACAGTCCGTCAGAACCCGGCCAATTGCGGTGATTTCCCCTGGCAGCCGCCCGCGGCTGCCGATAGGTTTGAGCTATGAGGGAAGCACCCCACGTGCTGGGCATCGTCCTGGCCGGCGGTGAGGGTAAGCGGCTGTATCCGCTGACCGCGGACCGGGCCAAACCCGCGGTTCCCTTCGGTGGCTCCTATCGATTGATCGACTTCGTACTCTCCAATCTCGTCAACGCCCGTTACCTGAGGATCTGCGTTCTCACCCAATACAAGTCGCACTCACTAGACCGTCACATTTCGCAGAACTGGCGGCTATCCGGCCTGGCCGGCGAGTACATCACCCCGGTGCCGGCACAGCAGCGCCTCGGCCCGCGTTGGTACACCGGCTCCGCTGACGCGATCTATCAGTCGCTCAACCTGATCTACGACGAAGACCCCGACTACATAGTGGTTTTCGGCGCCGACCACGTGTACCGGATGGACCCCGAGCAGATGGTCCAGTTCCACGTCGACACGGGGGCGGGCGCGACGGTGGCCGGCATCCGGGTCCCGCGCGCCGAGGCGCATGCGTTCGGTTGCATTGACGCCGACGAGTCTGGGCGTATCCACAGTTTCTTGGAGAAGCCGCTGGAACCACCCGGGACCCCTGATGACCCCGAGTCGACGTTTGTCTCGATGGGCAATTACATCTTCACCACCAAGGTGCTCATCGACGCGATTAGAGCCGACGCAGATGACGACCACTCAGACCACGACATGGGCGGCGACATCATCCCGCGGTTGGTGGCCGACGGGATAGCCGCGGTTTACGACTTCTCCGACAACGAGGTGCCCGGCGCGACCGACCGCGACTGGGCTTACTGGCGTGACGTTGGAACGTTGGACGCGTTCTACGACGCGCACATGGATCTGGTGTCGGTGCATCCGGTATTCAACTTGTACAACAAACGCTGGCCGATCCTTGGCGCGTCGGAGAATTTGGCGCCGGCCAAGTTCGTCAACGGCGGCTCCGCTCAGGAGTCGGTGGTGGGTTCGGGCAGCATCATCTCGGCGGCATCGGTGCGCAACTCGGTGGTGTCGTCGAACGTCGTGGTGGACGACGGCGCGATCGTGGAGGGCAGTGTGATCATGCCGGGTGCTCGAGTCGGCCGCGGCGCGGTGGTGCGGCACGCGATCTTGGACAAGAACGTCGTCGTGGGGCCCGGCGAGATGGTCGGCGTGGATCTGGAGAGAGACCGGGAACGCTTTGCGATCAGCTCCGGTGGCGTGGTCGCGGTGGGCAAGGGCGTCTGGATTTAGCTCGGCTTAGCACCGCGAGCAGACGCAAAATCGCCCATTTTCGTGCCGAAATGGGCGATTTTGCGTCTGCTCGCGCTACTTCGGGATCTCCGGGATCAGCAGGTGCGCGTCGTGACGCGGGCCCCAGTGCAGCGTCACCCGACCGCGCGGCGGGTGGCCGTAGGCGGCCGGAAACTGGCCGGTGAGTGGGTCGCGCGGATTCAACCAGCGCCCGCCGACCACGAGCCGCAGCTGCTCGCCAGCGCGAAACAACGTCGCCGATGGGCCCAGCGCAACATCGACAGCGACCGCCTCGCCGGCGGGCACCGGCTGCGGTTCGATGCATGCCGCGACGGGCTCCCAAGGCTGCGAGAGTTCGGGGTCGAGTGCGCGCAACGAGACGCGTTGCCAGCCGGTGGTCACGCGGTCGCGGCCGTAGCCGTACGCCCCCTCGAAGGGGACAAACCGCCGGTCGCGCCACTTCTCCACGCCAACGAACAGGTTCGCATCGTCGCAGCCCTGCAGTTCCACCCAAA
Organism: Mycobacterium sp.; assembly: GCA_049522835.1. GTDB lineage: Bacteria > Actinomycetota > Actinomycetes > Mycobacteriales > Mycobacteriaceae > Mycobacterium. The sequence continues at coordinate 18,200 of JBEKNM010000009.1, read as the reverse complement.
GCCGAGCCACCATCGGGCCGGTCAGCTCAATGTCTTCCGGGACTTCCCAGCTGAATGCCGCCGCGCGAGAAAGGGTTTCGAACGTGACGCTGCCCGCTGTCGGCGGTTCTGTCGCCAGCGCTCCGCCTCCTGCGAGATACATTGGCCGCCAACGGGTGCGGGCCAGTGGCCACTCGGCCTCTTCTCGGACTGCGGTCACGGTGTCGCGGTCCTCGCGAACCTCGAGGCGAACGCTGCGGGAATCGGGCGCGCCGTCCAGCACGTCGCGGAAGAACTTCAGCTGCTCGGCCAGCGCGGCTTCGGAGTAAAAAGTCGACCACTTGCCGCCGCGATGGGTGTAGAGCCGGGCGTGGGCAGAGCCGCCGTGAGTGAATGCCCTGATCGAACCGCGGCTGTGTAAGTTGTTGTCCGAGAAGCTGCCGCAGACCAACATTGGAACCTTGATCGCCGACAGGTCGGGTACCAGTGAGCGCCAGAAGTCGTCGCGCAGTTGGTGGTCGTCTTGCATCTGCGCGAGGAGGTAAGTCTGCCGCGATCCGCGGTCCAGGTTCCGTGACCATAATTTGGTGAAGCCGGTCTCTCGAATTCCGCCCGGAAAGGTGAGGTCGCGATAAGCGTCGGTGAAGCCTTCCCACGGGCAGATCGCCCGCAGTGCCGGCGGTTGCAGGGCAGCAACCGCGTATTGGCTGATGGCCAGGTAGGACACCCCAAGCATGACGACCCGACCGTCGCACCACGGCTGGGCAGCGATCCACTGCACAAGGTCGTAGGTGTCTTCGGCCTCCTGGAGCGACAGCAGCTTTCCGGTGCCGTCGGAGTGGCCGCAGCCCCGCGCGTCGGCATTGACCACGGTGAAACCTTGGGGGACCCACCACGCGGGGTCCGGCGCCTCCCAACCGGTCATGGACGAGAAGGTCACCGGATCCGGCTGGCGAATCAGCCGATACTGCTTGGAATACGTCCACCGTTTGCCGCGCCGGGCCGGCAGATCGTCCTTGCCGTACGGATGGATGCTGACGATGACGGGCCGCGCCCGGTTATCTTTGGCATCCGTCTTCCGGAAGACGTTGATCCGCAACACTGTTCCGTCGCGGGTTGGTACGCCGACATCACCCTCGATGAGGACACCGGTCGGTGGACCGGTGACGGTTATCGGTGGTTTGGCGATGCAACGAATCCGCTCTATTGCGTACCGGAGAGCGCCGGGGCCTCGCCACGGCCGGTCCAGGGAAGGTGCCGGGTTCGGGGCCACGCAAACACCCTAGGGCTTACCAGACGTAGGGCACCAATCGATAGCGCACCCGCTGCGTGTATTCGCGGTACCCGGCCAATTCGTGAGTGAGCAGCTTTTCCTCGTCGAGGATGCGCAACATCAGCGCCACCACGCCTGGGACGACGAAGACAAGCCCCCAGTAAGATCCCAGTGCCAGGGGCACACCGACCATCATGATCATGTTGCCGACATACATCGGGTGCCGGACGAGCGTGTAACCACCACCGGAGACCACGGTTTGGCCGGTCTCCACAGTGACAGTGGCAGCCGCGTAGCCGTTCTGAATGACCACCAGCATGGCGATACCGAGCCCGGTCGCTAGCAGGACATCGCCTAGCAAGCACACCCAAGCGGGCACTGACGACCAGCCCATCCGATGGTCGTATGCGCTGATCACCAGCAACGCGAACAGTCCAAGCCACGCACCGGTGATAAGGATCTTCTGAATGGTTCTGGCTTCCGCCCGTGGGCCGCCATGCATACGGCGCTGCAGAGCAGCCGGGTTGGTCCGGGCTATGTAGATACTGGGGAAGATCGTTGCCACCATGAAGGTAGCGATGAAAACCCATGCCTGCCAATAGTTCAGCGTGCCGGCCGGTAAGAATACGACCGCACTCAATACGATTAGTCCGAATACGCTTGAAGCCGTCGCCTGAACACCGGTTTTCATGACTCGGTCCACCTAGCAACGCAGATCACGTCGCCGGAAAGCCATGGCGCCTACGGCGATCAGCACCGCGTCGATGGCCAGCAGCCACAGCACGGGTACGACGGTGAAGTCGCTGCCGACCCGCGGAATATGCGCGAACGGCTCGAGATCAAGCACCCATTGCGGGAATCCGGCCAACGAACCGATCAGGTACAAGGCGATAATGCCGACCAGCACACCCCACGCCACCGGCGTGAACCGGGGCGCGAGACCGAACAACGCCACTGTCACGGCGGAAAGCAGCCAGACGGCGGGCAGCTGTACGGCCGCGCTTGCGGCAACGGTGGCCAGCTTGCCGCCGATGTCCCCAGCCGCGACGCCGTAGACGAGTCCTGCTGCCACTCCGGCGACTAGCATCGCCACCGCGGACCCGATCAATGCGGCCGCCAGATGGCTTGCCAGCCAGCGAGTTCGGGAAACCGCACCGGCCAGCGTTGTCTCAGCTCGTTGGGAGGACTCTTCCTGGTGCAGCCGTACGGTGAGCGAGACCGCGAATGCGGCAGTCACCATGCCCATCATGGTGAACGCCACCGCGATGAAGGCTTCCTCCAACGCGCTGGTGCCGCCCATCCGCGCGACGATATCGCGCGCCACGCTGCTGTCGCCCAGCTCATCGCCGATGCCGTGTACGACGCTGCCCATCAGAAGGCCGTACAGGCATAGCCCGACGGTCCACAGCAGCAACGAGCCGCGGTCGAGCCGCCACGTCAGCCCGAAGACGTTGCCCAGCGCCGGTGGGGCGGTACCTGGGCCGGCGCGTTCGGCGATGAGTCCGGCGCCGACGTCGCGGCCGACGAGCAGCCGATAGGCGACCGCGGTGAGTGTGGTCGCCGTCGCCAGGTGCAGCAGCAGGACCCACCAGTGATCGCCGGCGTACGGCCTGACCTGCAGCGACCATCCCAGGGGCGAGAGCCACGACAGCTTGCCATCACCGGCATCACCGATGGCGCGCAGCGTGAATGCCGCGCCCAACACGGCGAACGCGGCACCGCGAGCGATGCGTGCGCTCGTCGACAGCTGCGCGGCCACCGCGGCAACGGCAGTAAACACCAGGCCGGAGCCGGCCAGTGCTGCCCCGAAAGCGAGTGACCCGCCGGGCGGAACGTCGGTGGCAAGCAGTCCCGCCGCGCCTATCGCGCCGGTAGCGATCGACGCTCCGAACGACAACAGCAGCGCGGCACTGAGACTGGCATAGCGGCCGACCGCGGTCGAGTCCACCAGCTCGGTCCGGCCGGTCTCTTCGTCGGCGCGGGTGTGCCGGATCATCGTGAGGATGACGGCCACGGCGATCAGCAAGTGAAACATCCCGGCTTTCCAAATTCCCACCGCGCCAAGGCTGTCGTTGTAGACCTGTCCGTAGAGCGCGCGCTGGGCCGGGCTGGCCATGATGGACGCGGCGAATCCGGCACGGGCGGCCTGGGTGGGGTAGACCTTTTCGATGCTGCCGACATAGACGGTGGCCAACGGGACCGATAGCAGCAGCACCCACAACGGCAAGGAGACTCGGTCGCGGCGCAAATAGAGCCGCAGCATTCCAAGCGTTCCGGAGAAGTTCGAATTACGTCGCGGTGCAGGCTGTTCCGGAGGGCGTGGCCGATCTAGGGTGGCGGTGCTCATAACGCTGAAACCTTCCTCCCGCTGTGTCCGCGCTGGCCTTTTGAATCTGGGCCACCTCCGGTTTTGTAGTGGCGCAGGAATAGTTCCTCAAGAGTCGGTGGCTGGCTGAGGAGGCTGCGCACACCGGCGTCGCCGAGCACCCGGATGAGTTCCCCGAGGCTTTCGCTGTCAACCTGGGCACGCAGCGTGTTGCCTTCGACGCTGACGTTCTCCACTCCTTTGATACGGGTGAGATCGCCTGGATCACCTGTCATTTCAGCCTTAATCGAGGTGCGGCTGAGGTGGCGCAGAGAGTCCAGCGACCCGCTCTCGATGGTCTTGCCAGACCTGATGATGGTCACCCTTTCACACAGCGCTTCTGTCTCGGCCAGGATGTGGCTGGACAGCAGGACCGTCGCGCCACGGTCGCGTGCTTCGCCGACGCATTGTTGGAACACGCTCTCCATCAACGGGTCCAGGCCGCTGCTCGGCTCATCCAAGAGAAGCAGCCTGGCTCGCGACGAAAAGGCAGAAATCAACGAGACCTTTTGCCGGTTGCCCTTGGAGTAGGTACGCGCCTTCTTGTGCGGGTCGAGGTCGAAGCGCTCGATCAGCTCGGTGCGACGTTTCTCGTCGATGCCGCCTCGCATGCGGGCCAGCAGGTCGATGGTTTCGCCGCCGGTCAGCGAAGGCCACAACGTGACATCGCCTGGCACGTAAGCGATCTGGCGGTGCAATTCGACGGCGTCGGTCCACGGGTCGCTGCCCAGCAATCGCACGCTGCCGCTGTCGGCTTTCGCCAGACCCAACAGGATTCGGATGGTCGTCGACTTCCCGGCGCCGTTCGGCCCGAGGAACCCGTGTACCTCCCCGGCGCGCACCGTTAGGTCAAGGCCGTCCAGCGCCTGTACCGCGCCGAATCTCTTGGTCAGGTTCTGGATTTCGATAGGTGCGGAATTGTCAACTGGCATGGGAATCTCCTTGATCATCGGCGGCCAGGAATGCGTCGTACATGGTGCGATCCGCCATCAGGCCTTCGGTGTAGATCTCGAGGGCGGGCAGCACCATGTCCCGGGCATAGTCGCGCAGGACCGCCCGCAGATCCGTCGGGTTTTCGTGCATTTGCAAATACAGCAGCAGTCCGCCACCTGAAGTGATAGCCAGATACCTAGCCCTGGCGTGGGGATCGCGGCTGGGTTTTATGGTGCCGGCCCGCACACCGTCGGCGAAGTACTCTTCGGCATTCTCAATCATCCTGTCCCACAACGTCGTCGCCAGCTCACCGCCGGTCTGCAAGCTGCGCACCAGGTACGCCGTCAGCGGCGCGTACGACTCGATCTCTGCCAGCTGGCCTAACCAGCTGGTCGGGTCGTTGGATTGCATCGCCTCGGACTTGCTGCTGCGGATCTCTTCGGCGACGTAGTCGTCACAGGCTTTGCGCAGGCCTTCCTTGGAACCGAAGTGGTGGATGACCAGCGCGGCGCTCACCCCCGCGGCTTCGGCGATGGCACGTAGCCCCACACCGAAGCCGTGCTGTCCGAACTGCTGGATGGCCGCGTCGCGGATTCGAGCAGCGGCGGTCAGGTCGGCTGAACGCATGGTCAGTATACTAAACGCGCGTTCACTGCGAAGTCAACGCGACACACGGACGGGTTCTGAACTGGCCGTGTCCGACCCGGTGACCGCGCGAAGTGCGATCTGCCTCAACATGATCGTCCGAAACGAGGCACACATCGTCGAGAGGGTGCTTGACGCGGTCGCGCCCTACGTCAGCTCGTGGGTGATCGTGGACACCGGCTCCGACGACGGGACCCAGGACGTGATCCGCAACCACATGGCCCGTCTTGGCATCCCCGGTGAGCTGTACGAACGGCCGTGGTGCAACTTCGGCCATAAGCTCGAGGCGGACGTCAACGTCTGGCAACTTTGCGGGCGTAAGGCGGGGTCGTACCCCAGACCGCGCGCCTTACATGAACTTTCCATCTCTATCGTTCACGCTTTTTCTGGCGTTTGGTGCCATGATGGCCAGAACCCAATTACTCAACGTGGAGTAGGCGATGTCATTTGTTCTCATAGCGCCGGACATATTCGAGGCGGGCACCGCGGACGCGGCGCAGGTCGGTTCGGCAGTGAGCGCCGGCAATCTGGCCGCAGCCATCCCGACGACGGAGTTGGCCGCAGCGGGCGCCGATGAGGTGTCGGCGGGCGTTGCGGCGATGTTCAGCGCGCACGCCCAGGCATATCAGGCGGCGGCGGCGCAGGCAGCGACGTATTACGAGCAGTTTGTGAGCACTTTGCACGCGGCGGCGGTCTCGTATGCGGACACGGAGGCGACCATCGCCTCGGCATTGGAGAACACACTGCTCGGCGGTGGCGCCACCGCAGCTCCCTTAGCTGCAGCAGGTTCATTCGTCGCCGCTGGGTTCCAGACCGTTGTATATGGTCCGGTTCACACGATCGGCGAAACCTGGATCAACAGCCCATTCGGCCAGACGCTTGACCCGATTATCAATGCGCCCACCGACCTGCTGCTCGGGCGTGATCTGATCGGCAACGGCGTGGCCGGAACGGCGGCGTCCCCCACAGGCGGCGCCGGCGGTTTCGTATTCGGCGACGGCGGCAACGGCTATACCCCGACCGGCGGTACGGGAGCGGTGGTCGGCGGCAATGGCGGGAGTGCCGGGTTGATCGGGAACGGCGGCGCCGGTGGTGCCGGCTTTGCCGGCGGGGCGGGCGGCACGGGCGGCGTCGGTGGCTTGTTGATGGGCAACGGCGGGATGGGTGGTGCCGGCGGTGCCGTCACCACCCCGGGCGGCGTCGGCGGTGCGGGTGGTGCCGGCGGCCAGGCCTTGTTGTTCGGCAACGGCGGCTTTGGCGGGGCCGGCGGCGCTGGCGGGGCCGGCGGCACTGCCGGGCCCGGCGGGGCCGTCGGCTTTGGCGGGCTGTTCGTCGGTGATGGTGGCCCGACCACGACGGCCACCGGCGGCAACGGGCAGTCAATCGTGATTGATTTCGTGCGGCACGGGCAGACGGATCCGAACGCATTGAACTTGATCGACACCGCGATACCCGGAGCCCCACTCAATGCGCTGGGCCAGCAACAGGCGCAGACCATCGCCAACGTGCTCGAGTCGCAGGGCCCCTTCGCCGGGATCTTCGACTCGCAGTTGCTCAGGACGCAGCAGACCGCCGCGCCGTTGGCAGGCATGACCGGGATGACCCCGCAGCCACTGGCCGGGCTCAACGAGATCAGTGCCGGAGCTTTCCAGGGCTTGGGGCAGATCCCTGCGGGGATCCTCTACCTAGTCGGCCCGGTCGCGTGGACCCTCGGATTCCCTCTCACACCGATGCTGGCCCCGTTCAGCGCCGATCCTAACGGGGTCGTTTTTGGCAACAGCTTCAATAGTGCGCTTCAAACCATGTATGCCACGGCCCTCGCGAACCCGGTCGTGGCCGCCAACGGCCACATCACCGACGTCGCATACTCAAGCGAACTTGCGATCGAGGTCGGGACGTTGATGAACGTCAACAACCCCGACCCCTTGCTGATGTTCACCCACCCGCTGCCCAACACCGGCGTTGTGGTGGTGCAGGGCAATCCTCAGAGCGGCTGGACGATGGTCAGTTGGGACGGGACACCGGTCCCGCCGGCGAATTTGCCGACCCAGCTATTCGTCGATGTGCGCAACCTCATTACCCCGCCGCAATTTGCCGCCTGGGACATTGGGGCGGCCCTTTTCACCGGCGATCCGGCGACTATCGTGAACGCGGTTCGGGACGGTGCCAATGAGGTCGCCACGGCGACGGTCCGCTTCCCCTTTGCGGTCAGCCAGAGTTTGGTCAACGCCGTGGTCGGCTCCTGATTGGCTGGCCTGTCGACTCAGTCGCGGACCGCGGCCAACACGCCGTCGCCCAGCGGCACCAGCGCAGGGGTGAGCCGTTCGTCCTCGGCGATGAGCCGGGCGGCCTCGCGGACCGCTGCCACCTCGGCGTCGCGTGCCGCGGGATCGCCGGCCCGTCCGCCCAGCGCCGACCGGTTCACCACGATCACACCGCCGGATCGCAGCAGCCGGACGCCCTCGACGACGTAATCCGGCTGGTCGATCGGATCGGCGTCAATGAACACCAGGTCATAGGAGTCGTCGGCGAGCCGCGTGAGCACCTCTTGAGCTCGGCCGCTGATCAACCTGGTGCGCGATGGACCGATGCCGGCCTCAGTGAATGCCTGCTTGGCCAGCCGCTGATACTCGGGCTCGATGTCGATCGTCGTCAATACGCCGTTGTCGCTCATACCCGACAACAACCAGAGTCCACTGACGCCCGCGCCGGTACCCACCTCGGCGACAGCCTTGCCGCCGCTGAGCTTGGTCAGCAGGCTCAACAGCGCGCCTACGGCGGGCGTCACCGCCCCGGCACCGATTTCGACGGCGCGCTCGCGGGCACCGGCCAGAATCGCGTCTTCTGATATCGAACCCTCGGCGTGCGCGGTGAGTGATTCGGCTCGACTGGGGGCCGCCTGCCCGGGGATGTCGTCGGCGGAGTCCATGTCCCGCAGCGTATGTCGAATTCGCGGTGCAGGTGGTCAGGCGCGCCTGAGCCGGGCCGTTATGACACGCCCGGAACGCCGGCCCCGATAATGATCACTCGGCTACCGATATGCCCTGCACAACGCAGGTAACGATAAAGTTTCTCAGGCAAACCTCAGTTTGTTCCTATGTCGCCCACACGCCGGTACGCGACGGTGTGTCTATGGAACGCGGAGGACGTTGGACGGGCGACGCCCAGGGGAATACCGGATGGCAGCTTCGTGTTGCGGCCGGTGAGGACCTGCCAAGCCGTGGCAGGGTAACTGTGGAGGATCTGATTATCACGACTGTCCCGAGCCCGACCAGCATGTCGCATCCGCAGCAGTGCCAGGCCGCCGAGTGGGTGGAAACGCCCGACGAGTTGCAGGGCACCGCGGTTTTCGACGCGACCGGGGACAAGGCATCGATGCCGTCGTGGGACGAACTTGTGCGCCAGCATGCTGATCGCGTGTATCGGCTGGCCTACCGGCTCGCCGGTAACCAGCAAGATGCTGAGGACCTGACCCAGGAGACTTTCATCCGGGTTTTCCGGTCGGTGCAGAACTATCAACCGGGGACCTTTGAAGGCTGGTTGCACCGCATCACCACCAACCTGTTCCTTGACATGGTCCGCCGGCGTGCCCGCATTCGGATGGAGGCGTTGCCCGAGGATTACGACCGGGTGCCCGCCGACGAGCCCAATCCCGAGCAGATCTACCACGATTCGCGGCTGGGGCCTGACCTGCAGGCGGCCCTGGATTCGTTGCCGCCCGAGTTTCGTGCCGCGGTTGTGCTGTGTGATATCGAAGGTCTGTCCTACGAAGAGATCGGTGCCACCCTGGGAGTGAAGCTGGGCACCGTGCGCAGTCGCATACACCGTGGACGCCAGGCGCTGCGCGACTATTTGGCTGCACATTCCGAACACGGCGAGCGCGTGCCAGACGCGAGATCGGCTTAGATCGCGGCTTGGACGGCTTGGTGAGCGGCCCGGCATAGCAACCAGGCAGCGGCTATCCACAGCCCAGTTGCCCAACTGGACCGATATTCCAGACTTTGCCGCTTGTAGAGGGGAACTTGGGCTCCTGTCACGCTACATTCGACATAAGGGGTGGATGCGAAAGGAGCAGGTGATGGCCGACCGAGGACATGGGTTCCGACGCGCGTTCTCTTGGCTTCCCGCACAATTTGCCTCCCAGAGCGATGCGCCCTTCGGGGCCCCGCGGCAGTTCGGTTCCACCGAGCACCTGTCCATCGAGGCGATCGCGGCGTTCGTCGACGGTGAGCTGCGGATGAACGCACACCTGCGCGCCGCGCATCACCTTTCCCTGTGCCCCCAATGCGCGGCCGAAGTGGATGACCAGAGCCGGGCGCGTGCCGCATTGCGCGACTCGCGCCCGATTCGGATCCCCACGACGTTGCTCGGGATGTTGTCCGAGATTCCGCACTGTTCGCCCGACGAGACGCCATCACGAGCAGCTGAGCCAGTATCCGACCGTTTTGCCGACCGCGACGCGCGCGACCAACGCAAGCGCCGGTAGATACTAGGGTGGACACGGACAACGCGGCGCCGGTATATCGCCCGTTGATAAGGCCTGTCTCGAGCGCGCAAGAAGAGGATTTAGAGAAGGACACGTGACTTCCGACCAAGGCAACAACAGCGGCGAAGACAGCAGACCTCGCCTGGCGCCGCGCCCGATCTCTCGGCCACCGGTCGATGCAGCATCGCGTCAAGCCTTCGGTCGTCCCGATGGACTGCAGGGGTCGTTCGTCGCGGAGCGCGTGCGCCCGCAGAAGTACCGGGACCAGGCTGAATTCAGGCCCATCGACCAACCGGCCGACCCGGTCTTGGAGGAGGCATTCAGCCGTCCCGCCGGGGGCACCGACTCGTTGCAACGCCACCCCTTCGATGCTGGGGCGCTGGCTGCCGAGAAAAACGGGGCCGACCACGACGAGCCGGACGATCCCTGGCGCGATCCTTCAGCTGCGGCCGCGCTAGGGTCCCCGGCGGTGGCCACGCCGGCCCCGCAGGTCGCGCCCGGGTACACCGGCAAGCTGGGTGTCCGCGACGTTTTGTTCGGCCGCAGGGTGTCCTACCTAGCGCTAGTCACCCTGCTCCTTGTTGCGCTGCTTATCGGGGCTATCGGCGGGCTGATCGGTCGCAAGACGGCTGAAGTTGTCGAGGCGTTCACCACGTCGAAGGTGACGCTGTCGACCTACGGCAATGGTGAACAGCCCGCGGGCCGGTTCGCCAAGGTGGCGGCCGCGACCGCTGGCGCCGTGGTGACCATCGAGTCGAAGAGCGATCAGGAGGGCATGCAGGGCTCCGGCGTCGTCATCGACGGCCGCGGCTACATCGTCACCAACAACCACGTCATTTCCGAGGCGGCCAACAATCCCAGCCAATACAAGACGACCGTGGTGTTCAACGATGGCAAGGACGTGCCCGCGAACCTGGTGGGCCGCGACCCCAAGACCGACCTGGCCGTACTGAAGGTCGACAACGTCGACAACCTCGCCGTGGCGCAGCTCGGCGATTCAGACAAGGTACGCGTCGGCGACGAGGTCCTCGCCGCAGGTGCGCCGCTGGGGCTGCGCAGCACGGTGACCCACGGCATCATCAGCGCGCTGCACCGCCCGGTGCCGTTGTCGGGCGAGGGCTCTGACACCGACACCGTCATCGACGCCATCCAGACCGACGCCTCAATCAACCACGGTAACTCCGGCGGCCCGCTGATCGATATGGATTCCCAGGTGATCGGTATCAATACCGCGGGCAAGTCGCTGTCGGACAGCGCGAGCGGGCTGGGCTTTGCGATCCCAGTCAACGAGGTGAAACAGGTCGCGCAGACGCTGATCAAAGACGGCAAGATCGTGCACCCGACGCTGGGGATCAGCACCCGGTCGGTGAGCAACGCGATCGCGTCAGGCGCCCAGGTCGCCAATGTGAAGGCGGGAAGTCCCGCGCAGAAGGGCGGAATCCTGGAAAACGACGTGGTAGTAAAGGTCGGCAACCGCAAGGTCGCCGACGCCGACGAGTTCGTCGTCGCCGTAAGGCTACTGACCATTGGGCAGGACGCGCCGGTAGAGGTGGTCCGTGATGGTCGCCACGTCACGCTGACGGTGAAACCAGACGCCGATACCAGTTAGATGTTCGCCAACATCGGCTGGGGGGAAATGCTCGTACTCGTCGTGGTCGGGCTGGTGATCCTTGGCCCGGAGCGGCTTCCGGGTGCCATCCGCTGGACCGCGACCGCACTGCGGCAGGCCCGTGACTATCTCAGCGGTGTGACCACCCAGCTGCGCGAGGATATCGGGCCCGAGTTCGACGATCTGCGTGGTCCGCTCAGCGAGCTGCAGAAGCTGCGGGGCATGACACCGCGCGCGGCGCTGACCAAGCACCTTCTCGACGGGGACGATTCCATCTTCACCGGGAACTTCGACCGGCCGGTCAATGGAGCGTCCCCGAAACCGGTGCAATCGCCAGAGCCTGCCGTGCAGCCGCCGGCGCCGGTAGACCGGCCCGAACTGGGGGTACCGCCCGCTCGCGGGGGACACGTACCCGGCCACACGCCATTCGACACCGACGCGACCTAGCCTGGCGACGATGCGGGCCGGAACGGCCTGCGGAGGAGGCGGGCCGTCGGACCTAGCCTGGCGACGATGCGGGCCGGAACGGCCTGCGGAGGAGGCGGGCCGTCGAACCTAGCTGGCCGGCTAATTCAATGCTTGGTCGGGTCGAGCCCCAGCGACATTCCTGCCAGCCCGCGGCGTCGTGACGACAGGCTGTCGGCGACGCTGCGCAGTTCCTTGCCCACCGGGGAGTCGGGCGCGCTCAGCACGATCGGTACGCCCGAATCGCCGGCGGCCACCATTGCCGGATCCAGCGGGATCTGCCCGAGCAGTGGCACCTCGGCGCCTACCGCACGCGACAGCCGCTCGGCGACCTGCCGGCCGCCGCCCTCGCCGAATACCTGCAGCGTTGAGCCGTCAGGCAGCGTGAGTCCCGACATATTTTCCACAACGCCGACGATGCGCTGGCGCGTCTGCAGTGCGATGCTGCCTGCTCGTTCGGCGACCTCTGCCGCGGCCAGCTGTGGCGTGGTCACCACGAGGATTTCCGCGTTGGGGATCAGCTGAGCCACCGAGATGGCGATGTCGCCGGTTCCGGGCGGGAGATCGAGCAGGAGTACGTCCAGATCGCCCCAATACACATCGGCCAGAAACTGCTGCAATGCCCGGTGCAGCATCGGGCCGCGCCACACCACCGGGGTGTTGCCCTCGGTGAATTGGGCGATCGAGATGACCTTCACCTCGTAGGCGAAGGGCGGCAGGATCATCGACTCAACCTGGGTGGGCCGATCGGTGGTGCCCATCATCCGGGGGATGGAATGGCCGTGGATATCGGCGTCGAGCACGCCGACCGACAGTCCCCGGGCGGCCATCGCCACAGCCAGGTTGACCGTGACGCTCGACTTCCCGACGCCGCCCTTGCCCGAGGCCACCGCATACACGCGGGTCAGTGAACTGGGCTGGGCGAACGGGATGACGGGTTCACGGGCATCGCCGCGCAACCGCTTGCGCAGCTCGGTGCGCTGGTCGTCGTTCATCACGTCCAGGCTGACCTTCACGGCGCCGGTGCCGGGAACGTCGGCGACCGCCTGGGCGACGCGGTCGCTGATCTCAGTCTTCTTCGGGCAGCTGGCGATGGTCAGGTAGATCGCCACGTGCACGCCGCCACCGGGGTCGACGTCAATACTCTTGACCATCCCGAGTTCGGTGATGGGGCGCCGCAGTTCGGGGTCGATCACCTTGGCCAATGCGGTGCGGATAGCCGCGCTCAAGTCGGCAGTGTCAGGACGGGACATCACCGCCGAGTGTAGGCGAAACCCGCACCGACGCGGCCCGCGCTCCTCGCCGAACTCGCGAGCGTAACGCCACGGCGATTTTCTGTCCGACTTTTCGCGGTGCGGTTACGCTCGGCGACTAATGCAGGCCAGACGGCGGCTCTAAGGGCCGATGCAGATCAGTGTGCAGCCGGGCAGCTGCGTCTGTGACTGCGGTGGGGTGGCAGGAGTCATCCACGGGAACATCGGCTGCTGACTGGGCAGCTGCGGTTGGCCGAGGTCGATCAGCGGTATCCGCGACAACGGGTCGTCGAACGGCAGGCCGATGACGTTCATCGGCAGGCCGGGCCCGAGTCCCTCGGGATGCTCGTCGTGTGCGTCGCCGAGCGGGGGCGGCGGTCCGGTGATCGCCGGCAGGTCGACCGGAACCACGCCGGTTGCGTACGCCGCGGCCCAGCCCACCACGTTCTGGGCATACGACATCGAGTTGTTGTAGCGCAGGATCGCGGCCATGACTTGCGTCGGATCGCGCAGGTTGAGCCCACCGCTGCACAAGTACCGGGCGGCCGCCAGTGCGGAGTCGAACAGGTTCTGCGGGTCGGCCAGGCCGTCGCCCTTGCCGTCGGAGGCGTAGCGCGCCCAGGTGCCGGGCAAGAACTGCATCGGCCCCATTGCGCGCGCGTAGGTCACCCGATTGCCGACGCTGCTGGAGGTGATGACCTCGTTGCCGGGCAGCGTGCCGTCCAGCGCGGGCCCATAGATCGGGTGTATTGCAGTGCCACGCGCATCAACTGCGCCGTTACCCGCGTGGCCGGACTCGATTCGCCCGATCCCGGCCAGCAGGTTCCAGCTGACCCCGCAGCCGGGATCGGCGATGGCCATCTTCTGTTCGGCGCTGCGGTACGCGGACAGCGCTATTACCGGAACGCCCAGCGCGCCGGGCGCATTCACGATCATCGCTGGCGGTGGCGCCGACAAGGCGGCCGCGGCGACGTGGAAGTCGGTCGGTGGACGCTCCATGGCGATGACAACCGGGCCGGAAAGATCAGGACCGGCCGGCGAAACCGCCGCGACCGGCGTGACGGCGGCACGAACCGTCGTGGTTTTTCCGGGAAATATGGGAGCCGCGCCGCCCACCGCGCTGGCGAATACCAATGGAATAAGTAGGGCTGCTGCGGATACCCGCTTCCCCATTACGCCAGCAGCCCGGCGCCGACCAGCAGCGGCGGCCGGGCGTGCATCCCAGCGTCCCCCAATGCGCACTCGACCGTCCTCAGGGCCTTCGGGAAAATAACGGTTTTGTTAACTTCGTGAACTAGATCACCATACATAACTCTTGTGACGGGAGTGGCGCAATGGTGGAAGTGGTTCTCACCGGGATTTCTCAGCTGTCCGCTCCCAGCCGTCACCCGCTTGACCAGGGCTTCTGTCTAAGGCTTCGGGCTGTAGGTCGGTGAGCAGAGTGCGCAGCTCGTCCAGCTCATCACGCAGGTATTCACGGGTCACGACCTCGCCGACGGCTAGCCGCAGTGCGGCTAGCTCGCGGGCCAAAAACTCGGTGTCGGCTTTTGTCTGCGCGGCGCGACGACGATCGTCTCCCAGCGACACTCGGTCCCGGTTCTCCTGACGGTTCTGGGCCAGCAGAATCAGCGGCGCCGCATAGGCGGCCTGCGTGGAGAAAGCAAGGTTGAGCAGGATGAAGGGGTATGGGTCCCAGCGCGCACTGACCGCCAACAGGTTCACCAAGATCCATATGATCACGATGATTGTCTGGATCAGTAAGTAGCGGCCGGTGCCGAAGAAGCGCGCGATGGCCTCGGTGCTCTGCCCGACCGTCTCAGGGTCCAAGCGCAGCGAAATCCCGCGCTTTGTCCGCGGGGTGTACAGCCGCCTTGTCGGAGTGGGTGGCGTCGATTTGCTCACGAGGCTCCTCCGGTTCCGTCCAGGCGGCCGATGGTGTCGAGTTCCTGCACATCGGCGCGCCAGTCGTGCGGCAGCAGGTGATCGAGCAGGTCGTCGACGGTTACGGCCCCCAACAGGTGGTTTTCGTCGTCGACCACCGGCCCACAGACCAGGTTGTAGGCGGCGAAGTAGCGGGTCACTGACGCCAGCGGGGTATCTGAGGCCAGGGTGAGCAGGTCAGTGTCGACGATTCCGCCGACCAGGTCGCTCGGCGGTTCGCGGAGCAGCCGCTGCAGGTGTACGCAGCCCAGGTAGCGTCCGGTGGGTGTGGCTGTCGGTGGGCGGGTCACGAACACCATCGACGACAATGCCGTGGTGAGATCAGGATCCCGGACCCGGGCCAGGGCTTCAGCAACCGTTGTGTCCGCGGTCAGCACCAGCGGATCAGAGGTCATCAACCCGCCCGCGGTGTCGGGGGAGTAGGTCAGCAGCCGTCGCACCGGGGCGGACTCCTCAGGGTCCATCCTGGCCAGCAAGATCTCGGCATCGGTCGGGTGCATGACGCCGAGCAGGTCGGCGGCATCGTCGGGATCCATCGCCTCCAGCACATCGGCCGCGCGCTCGGTGCCCAACTGCGACAACACCTCGGCCTGCTCCGACTCGGGCAACTCCTGCAGGATGTCGGCCAACCGTTCGTCGGTGAGGGCCTTGAACACTTCGGAGCGCCGCCTGGGCGGCAGCCCGCGGATGGCGTCCGCCACGTCGACCGCGCGGCGTCCGTCGAACTGGTGGAGCAGCTGCGCCACTTCCTGGCCGGGCATCGCCAACGCCGACGGCGTCAAACCCTGCACGCTTTGCCAGTCCACTACATGGACCGGACCGCGCCGTCCCAGCCGCCGCTGGCTGCGGACAGCGACCCTGGTCACCAGCCAGTCGCGGGTTCGGCTTTGCTCAATACCCAAGTCGGTGATCACGACGTCGAGGCCGGCAAGTTCCGGCAATTCAGGATCGTTGACCTTGACCGGGATGTCGAGCACCTGACCCATCGCCAGCACCTCGCCCGGCCGCTGCTCGAAGTGGCTCAGGGAGACGCTGCCTGTGTTAAGCGTCACCGCGTTGGGCTCGATTGCGGCGACGCGCAGAATTGGAATGAAAATGCTGCGGCGAGTTGCCAAGTCGACAATCAGCCCCAGGACGCGCGGTTGCCGTCGCACGATGCTGATGCTGATCACGACATCGCGGACACGCCCGAACGATTCGCCGAGCGGACCCAACACCAACATCCGCGCCAGCCGCGCCACGTAAACCCTGTTGACCGATCCCATGGGTAGAGAGCCTAGGCAGCCGCATGCCGGATAGCAGCCGCCGCGTGGTGGCCATCGCCGCTAACGGGAATGCACCGCGACAACCACGATGATCACATTGATCAGCATTGTCGCGACACCGATCACGATGCCGGCGACGGCCAGGGCGTAGCCGTCTTGGCGCGTCCGCTTGATCTGGTCGAGCGCGACCGTGCCCAGCACGATGGCCACGATCGAGCCGATGCAGCAGAACAAGCCGGTGAACGACGAAATCAGCGAGCCGATCGCCATCCCGTTCACCGCCGACTGGGATGGCCCCTGGGGCAGTCCATAGCCGCCCTGATAATCGGGCGCCGAGTAATAGCCTCCCGGATACCCGCCTGGATATGAAGGCGGCCAATAGCCGGCTGGCGGCGCATCGTATTGCGGCCCAGGCGGGTATGGCGAGCCGCCGTAGCCCGGCGGCTGCTGGTATCCGGGTGGCGCCGGAATGGGAGGTGGGTATTCGGGCGGGTAGCCGGCTTGATACTCAGGTGGGTACCCGGCGGAATAGCTGGGCGGTGGATACGTCGGGGGCGGGTAGGCAGCAGCCGTTGGCGGCGTCGGCGGATCCCAGGGAGCATCCCAAACCGGCTGCTCGGGGGCTCGCTCGCCGGCCGGGGGCGGGTTAGCCTCGTCGTCGTGGCTACTCTCGCCGAAGGCACCGCCGGGAGCTGTCATGCTGTTCAACCTAGCTTATGGCCTGGTGACGAAGGCGGCTGCGAATCGTCAGTCGCCGTCGGCGCATATCGTGACGAAAAGACGCGTGTTTGCTGGGACGTCTGTTGGCGATCGCCTCGATAGGGTGGAAGGGCTAGAGATGAAAGGATGGCCGAGGCAGAGCAGAATGAGCAGCGATGACTAGCCCCTTCCAACCTGGACAGATTCCCGGCTCGCCACCCGCCCGTGCGGGTCGACGTGGGGTGCCCGGATTACCCACTCCGCCCAAGGGCTGGCCGGTCGGGTCTTACCCCACCTACGCCGAGGCGCAGCGTGCCGTCGACTATCTATCCGACCAGCAGTTCCCGGTCCAGCAAGTGACCATCGTTGGCGTCGATCTCATGCAGGTGGAACGGGTCACCGGCCGGTTGACGTGGACCAAAGTGCTCGGCGGTGGTGTACTCAGCGGCGCCTGGCTTGGCCTGTTCATCGGGTTGGTGCTCGGCTTCTTCAGTCCCAATCTGTGGGGCGCGCTGGTTACTGGTCTGGTTGCCGGGGTGTTCTTCGGCTTGATCACTTCCGCGGTTCCGTACGCAATGGCCCGTGGCACAAGGGATTTCAGCTCGACTATGCAACTGGTAGCCGGCCGCTACGACGTACTCTGCGATCCGCAAAACGCAGAGAAGGCGCGGGATCTGCTGGCGCGACTGGCGATCTGACGCTCCAGGCAAGATGCGCGAGAGGCAAATGGGGAGTCGTCACCGGCGCGCACGCGGGATAGGCGCGGTCGCGCTGGCGATGTTGACCGCGGGAGCGGCGGTGTCGGCCTGCGGATCAGGCAGCAACACGCTGGTGATCACCTTCTACACGCCGGCCACTGACGGTGCGACATTCAGCGAGGTTGCCCAGCGCTGCACCGAGCAGTCCGGCGGCAGATTCGCCATTGCGCACGTCAGTTTGCCCAGGTCCCCCGATGAGCAGCGACTGCAACTGGCCCGGCGGCTGACCGGCAATGACCACTCCCTGGACGTGATGGCGATGGACGTGGTGTGGACCGCGGAGTTCGCCGAGGCCGGATGGGCGCTGCCGCTATCCGACGACCCGGCGGGGCAGGCGGAGGCGGACGCCACCGACGATACCCTGCCCGGCCCGCTCGCGACCGCCACCTGGAATCGCAGACTGTATGGCGCGCCCGCCACCACCAACACCCAATTGCTTTGGTACCGAGCCGATTTGGTGGACCAACCGCCACAAGACTGGAACGCGATGGTGACCGACGCGACCCAGTTGCACGCTGCGGGCGGGCCC
>JBEKNM010000008.1:0-21549 GCA_049522835.1 Mycobacterium sp. | reverse complement strand
GCGGTAGCAGAACACCGCCGTGCCGGACAACACGTAGCGGCCGCGTGGGGCATTGGCCAGGTGTTCCAGAGGTTTGGGCAGTCGGATGCTGACCTGCCCGGCCGGGGTGACGGTGATGGTCAGGTTCCCGAACGGTTCATCCGGGGAACCGTTGGCGGTGATCCGGTACCGCGCCGCGTCCCACTGCGCCCGCCAGCGATCGGCGCTGAGTCCGGCATCGTGGAGGTGATGGCGCGTCTTAGCCAGCCGTTTACCGCCCTCAACCACATGCACCCGGTGGGCGGCCCGATCCGCCTGGACCCGGGCCAGCACACCGCGCAGATGCTGCAACCG
This sequence comes from Mycobacterium sp., assembly GCA_049522835.1. GTDB lineage: Bacteria > Actinomycetota > Actinomycetes > Mycobacteriales > Mycobacteriaceae > Mycobacterium. Next base: position 21,216 of record JBEKNM010000008.1, on the reverse strand, counting down.
CTGCTGCTTGGCGAACCGTTCGGCCTGTGTGGCATAGCCTTTCACCGCTTGGGCTGCTCGGCGGGCTTTGCGCTGCGCCACACTCAGTGTGTCGGCGGTGGGGGCTGCCAAACGCTTGCCGATGGTGGCGATCGCCGCCCGCAACCCGACCATGTGGCGGTACTGGGCATCGCGGGCCAGCCGGTACCGGTCAGCATTGCCGACGATGACCGCACTGGCCCACCGCGCACTGGACGCGGCGGTCAAGGCTTTCTTACGGGCATTGAGCCGATCCCGGCGCACTTGGCGCTTGGCAGCATCATCTATGCCAGGCTCCATAGGAACCGGCTGGCACACCCGCACCAAATCTGCCCGCCGCAACCGGCCAAGATGATCGCCAACCCGGTCGAGCACGCGCTCGTCCTCAACAGTGGTCGACAACCGGGTGCTGATCGTGACCCCCGTTGGGGCGGCGACCGGCTTCACTCCACGCCACTGCCGCAGGACCACAACCACATCCTCGCAGGCAACACCGACAAAAAACCCCGCTCGCGACCCACACCGACCAACAAAACCGCCAGCAGTTCAGAACCCGCGAGCACGGCACGGCTATGTCACTCGAGCGCCCCACCCCACCGATGCCCGCGCTCGAATCATCGAATTGACGTCGCGCGGTCGGCAAGCGCTGCGCGTGATGCGTTCCACTGCAATCGATGTGGAGAAGCGATGGCAACAGGTCCTGGGTAAGCAGCGATTCGGTGAATTGCGCGAGACTCTGGTGATGTTGCTCTCCGCGGAATCCGGCGCATAATGCCCACCAGATGTCATAGAAGGCAAGAACATACACTACGAGGACCGGCGGAAGGCGCTGTTCATTCGTTGTTTGAACGCGTTGTCGAAACTGCGGTAGGTGCTACGCAACGTGTGTCCGGGCCAGTGGTCTGGAATGAGCTCCACTGGTAGTAGCGGGTCGAGCTGAAGATGCCGGACAACGGCGATCGATAATGCGAACTCGTAGGTGAAGCTTTCGGTCGAGTCGTCGCGCTTGCTCGCCTTGAGCGTGACGTTCATCGCTTCGATGAGCGCCCTGGCGTCGTCCGTCCACTCGTCAAGGGAGAACAGAGACCGCATCTTGTCGGCGGAAATGTCGGTGGCGGCGCCGTGAAAGTGCGTGCACTGCTGGTCCAGCACGGCCCGGGATGCCGGAAGTCGTTGCGGGTCAAGATTGTCCGGACGTATCCACACGCCCTCCCGAAGCTCGGCCAGGTGCAGGGCAATCGCGGCTTTCCTGAGCTCGAGACGATCGGTTGCCGACCGACGCTCCAGGGAGACGACGGCCAGTTCCCACGTTCCATCCCACCCGGGGGCGGCTGCATCGTCTATCCGGGACGCGTCGTCGACACGCTGGCGGCGCTCCAGCAAGCGCCCGGCGAGCGCATAGCTGCCGCCGTCGCCGGTGAGTTCACCAGCAGAGACCATCCGCCAGAGGCAGGTGCGGGCCGCGCCGTCGCTGATGCCGAACAGGGACGCGAGCCCGACCAACTCCGCCACCGTCAGACGGCCTTGGTCGGCCCCCAATAACGCCGAAGCCAAGACCGAGCGTGCACTGAGCGGCCGGTTGCCAATCAGGTCTCTCACGCGGGATCGGGGTAGGGCGGGCACCGATGTATCTTCGCCCATTGCTGCGCGCATCACCAGATCATTGACGCGTGATAATAATAGTGTGATACTGACTTGCATGAGCTCCCCGACGAAGTCGTTGGTGGCCGATGATGTCGAGATCGTTCGGCGTGTCCTCGCCCATATCGACGCCGGGACCACCGATGAGGGTGCGGCGTGGCGTGAGCCCGTCGAAAACTATTTGAACCCAGGCCGGTTCACCGAGGAACTCCGGTTGTTGCGCGCAATGCCAAGCGTGTTCGTTCCTTCCGTGGCGATCCCGAACCCGGGTGATCACGTCGAACGAACTGCTTTCGGAGTGCCCCTATTCGCTGTGCGCGGGCGCGATCGACGGGCGCGGGTGTTCCGCAACGCCTGTCGGCATCGCGGCTTTACCCTTGTCGAGGGCACTGGGTGCTCGCAGGCGCTGGTGTGCCGCTACCACGGCTGGACGTACCGCCTGGACGGTGCGCTCGCGCATGTGCCGCACGGCGACGCCTTCCCCGACCTGGAGACGTCGGCGCGCGGTCTTGTCGAGGTTGTCAGCCACGAGGCGGACGGGTTCATCGTCATCGGCCCACTCGACTCCGTAGGTTCGCACGAACGTGGCGACGACGCGATGGCTTGGCTGACCGACGGGACCCCGTGGCGTGACAAGCTAGTGCCGGCGGAGCGGCTCGTGTACGTGGATTCGATCCTGCGAGCGATGAACTGGAAGGTGCTCGTCGAGCAGTTCCTGGAGGGCTATCACATCCGCTCGACGCACAAGGCCACCTTCTACCCGGTGCAGTACGACGACCTCAACGTGGTCGAGGCATTCGGACCGAATAGCCGTATCACGTTCCCCTACCAAAATATTGAACGACTCCGCGACCGTCCGGAGACCTCCTGGACCATCGGTGCGCGGGTGACGTATCTGTACCAGCTGTTCCCCAACGTCATGATCGCGACGTTCCCCGACGTAGTGAGCGTGGTTGTGATCGATCCGGTGGATGTCGAGCACAGTACGGTGACCACCTATTCGATGGTCAGGCCCGAACCGAAAGAAGGGACCGCCCGGCTGTCACCAGATGCTGGACCGATCAACCCAGCAGGTCGGGGTAGCTTCATCGCGCGGGGCTTGGTAGAGGACAACGAGATGTCGGCAGGTGTGCAACGCGGGTTGCACGCGGGCGCCAATGAGTTCGTGGAGTTTGGACGGCATGAGAGCGCGATCGGGCACTTCCACGCCACCCTTGATGAGCGTCTGGCTCGATCGGCTACTTCCCTGGCGTAGCCGCAGCGGTGACGTTGAATTGCGCGAGACCTTGCTGATGTTGCTCTCGTCGGAATCCGGCGCGTAATGCCTGCTGAGAACTGATCCCGGGACGAAGAACATCCATCATTCAGGGACTGCTGCTTTCCCTCAGACCGGCGGTGATCGGCTCGTCTTTGTGCGGAAGTCGCTCGGCGCAATGATTGTCGGACGCGGACGCGGACGCGGACGCGGGCGCGGACGTGGGCGCCGGCGTCGGCAGCGCTGACGTACGCATCCCAGAAGTCAGCCGTGGTCTGCGGGTCCAGATTCGTCATGGTGGTCTCTCCTTGGTTGTGGTGGTGGCGTGTCACCCAGATCCCCATTGACCTCCCATGCAATCCACGACGAGCGGATGAAAGCCGTTCAGCGAATGTGACGGGTTAGTCAGTGGCGCATGTGGCGTGCGTGTCGCCACAGCGCAGTGGGGGGTTGCAGCGTTTGCACCGCTATACCGGTGCAAATGCTGCCATCTAGGCAAATGTGCCGTTGTTAAGGCGTGGGTCGCGGATTGATTGCTGGCTACAGCCGACTTGCGACAAACGTTGCGGCTTGATTTGTCAGCCCGGACTGAACATATAACGTGTGCGCCATTACGTTGATGCCGTCGGAGCATGCTGGATCGTCGGGAACGCACAGGTCAATGGTCTTTGCGCTGTAAAGCGGGCTGACCGGAGGGAAAGCGGCGCCCGACAGGTTACTCGCGAGTGCGCTCGATGGATTTCCGAAGAGGGCGATCGCGGCGACGTGATCGGCCGCCTGGGGCGGCATGGTCGTCGTAGCCAAATCGATGACGCCCGCGCCCTGAGAGTATCCGCCAAGCACCATTCGCGTCTTGGGGCAGCCGCCAACCATGCCCTGGATGTAAGTATTCGCGTCGTCGGCACCGTTTTTCCCGCTCTCGGCGAAAGCTTGGTTCGCTGGATAGTTGACCGGGTAGATGCCGAAGGACCGCCCACCAACTTGCGGTCTGAGCGAGTCGACGAATGCCTGGCCCACTTTGCCGACACCAGGGGGCTCTCCGGTGCCGCGGGCGAACACCACCTCGACGTCGGGGCATGGATCAGCAGAGGCGGAAGGGATGTCGGTCGGCCCGCTCGCCAGCGCCAACGTCATCGCGACCGCCACGCCGAGGACGCGAGTGACGTGGTGTGCACGCATTGCTCAATGCTGGCACACCGCCGACAAATCGGTTGGGCTGGCGCAGGGGCTGAGCAGCATGGCCCGCGGGGAGCCAGTCCCGCTCTCTGCGAAGCGGATTGACTGTCCGTCGACGGTCACAGTCTGTGGACTAATCAGCGTGCTCACCTTCTCGACCTGCATTCAAGGTGTGTTCATCAGGAGACGAACTGCTGCCCGCCGTCGATGTCGTACGTCGCGCCGGTGAGTGCCGTGTTGCTCATGATGTGGACAGCGAGCGCGGCGACGTCGGCGGGGCCGACGACGCGGCCGATCGGGAGCGTCGCCCGAAGCTCATTGCGGCGCTCCTCGAGTCGATCTCCCAGCAGCGATGCCGACAACGGGGTGTCGACGAAGCCGGCGGCAATGAGGTTGACGCGGACCGGCGCAAGTTCAAGGGCGAGGGCCGCGGTGAACGGAGGCAACGCGGCGGTGGCCGCGGAGACAATTCCGAGGCCGCGACCGACGCGCCGGCCGCCGGTGCCGCCCATGAGCAGCAACGTGCCCCCAGGCCGCATCTTGCCCGCAGCGTTGCGCGCGACCTCGAGCGCCAGCACCGCGTGCCCGCTCATCGCCTGGCGCACCTGAGCGGAGTCCATCTCGAGCAGCGGCCCATAGTGCGGGCCGCCGGCTGTGATCATCACATGGTCGATCGGTGTTGGCAGGTCCTCGAAGAACCTCTCCAACGAAGTCGCGTCATTGGCGTCGAACGCCGCGGCGCGTTGCGCGTCGACCTCCCGCGCCGCTTGGTTGAGCCGCTCGGGATTGCGGCCGGTGAGGATGACTTCGGCGCCCTCGGCCCGGGCGCGTCGAGCAGTCTCAAGCCCGATTCCTGCGCTGCCGCCGATCACGACGACGGTCTGCCCGAGCAGTTCCGGATCGCGCTGGGGCGAAACAGGAGTGGCTCCGCTGGTCATGATTCCTCCAATGGGTGGTGCCGGCGACCGATCATCCTGCACCGGCGGCGCTTGCGCGTCGAAAGCCCGCGCTGCGTCCCCCTCAGACTGGCACCGACCACCTTCCCGGACCAGCTGCCAAGTCAGCTCACTCGACAATTCGGAGCCGTGTGCTTGCGTCAGATCCGAATGTGATGGTAGGCCGAACTCCATATCGCCAGATCGACTCCACCTGTGCCAGGAGGCCGGCACCAACCATGTCAGATAATGCACCGGTTTGGCCCGAGCTGCCCGTCGCCCAGTGGGCGGACTCGCGCGACACACTTCAACTGATGACCCAAATCGTCGGGAAGATTCGTCTGGCCAACACGCCGCTGATGAACCACTGGTGGAACGTCCCGCTTTACGTCTCGGCTCGCGGCCTGACCACCGGCTTGATCCCGTACCAGCAGCGCGGATTCCAGATGGATTTCGATTTCCTCGATCACCGGCTGGTCGTGGCGACGACGGAGGGCGGCACTCGATCTATCGCGCTGCGACCGCTGGCGATCGCTGACTTCTACAGCGACGTGATGGTGGTGCTCGACCAATTGGGGTTGACCACTCAGATCTGGACCATGCCGGTCGAGATCCAAGATTCGGTTTACTTTGAGTCCGATCGGCAGCACGTCGCCTACGACCCAGACCAGGTGCGGCGGTTCTGGCTGGCGTTGGTGCAGATGAGCCGTGTGTTCGAAGAGTTCCGGTCGCGCTTCGTCGGCAAGGTCAGCCCGGTACATGTGTTCTGGGGCGCCCTGGATCTGGCGGTGACCAGGTTCTCCGGGCGCCGCGCACCGCTGCATCCCGGCGGCGCACCGCACTGTGGACCTGAGGTGATGTGGGAGGCCTACTCCCACGAGGTGAGCAGCGCCGGCTACTGGCCCGGCCCAGATGGCGAAGGAGTCTTTTACTCCTACGCCTACCCCGAACCGGCGGGCTACCCGAGCGCACCAGTGCGGCCCGACGCGGCGTCGTTCAGCGCCGACCTTGGCGAGTTCACGCTGCCCTACACCACGGTCCGCCAAGCCGCCGATCCCGACGCCGTGCTGTTGGAGTTTCTGCAGAGCACCTACGAGGCGGCTGCCGATCTGGCCCGCTGGGATCGCGACGCGCTGGAACGAGACCGCCAGCCATTGCGTGGGGGCGCGACCGAACGCTTGTCCATGGGGTAAGCAGCGCAGTCAGGTCAGGACAGGAGTGCCGCAACTGCGCCGACGACAACTGCCGTCGAGTCGCTGCCGAGCCGTTGCGGATCAGGCGCGTTCATTCGCGACCAATCCACCGCAATTGCATCCTCGAAATTCTTCCAGCAGCCTCGGCCGTCTGACTCGCAAATGATTGCGTCTGAAGGGCGCCTGGCATGCCAAGAAACTTGCCGGCATGGCCGATCTTGGCACCGCTAAGGGGTTTTGAGGAATACGTCGTTGAGCGTGACGGTGCGCAGGTTCCTCGACCGGATGATGTCGACGAGCCGCGGGTAGACGTGCGTGACCGGCAGGTGATTGAGATGGCCGATGACGATGGACTGTGGGGTGAAGTACTGATCGGCCATCTTGACGATGTAATCCTCGGTGATCAGGGTGGAATCCGACAGCGAACCCGACCATAAGGTCGGGACGGTGTAGCCGAGGTCGGCGGCCACACCGTCAACGGTGGCGTTGCGCTTCGCATAAGGCGGCCGATAGTACGGTTTCGCGCCGATGCCGTAGGTCTTCTTCAGGAATTCGTCATTGCGGGTGAGCTCGTGGGCGATCCGATCTTGCGGCAGAGTCGTCAAATCCGGATGTGACCAGGTGTGGTTGCCGAGCTGTATCTGCCCGGATTCCACCAAAGGTCGCAGCATCGCCAGGTTGTCGGTCCACGAGTTGTAGATGCCGTTGACGAAAAATGTCATCCGCGCGCCGGTGTCTTTGGCCAACTGTGCGTAGGCGCGCACTACGTCGCTGTTGACGCCGTCGTCGAGAGTCAGCGCAAGCAGATCTCCGTGGCCCGGGATTGTGGTTAGTGCGCCGCCGCCGGGCAGGGGGACGCGAGCACTCAGCGGTGGGGGCGGTAACAAGCCTGCAGGGGCGGCTGGGCCGGAGGTGGCCATCGAGGCTGACGGTGCCTCGGCGAACGTTTGCGGTTGCGGGTCGACGATGAGCCGTGCTGCGCCTACTCCAGCAACGGTGGCCGCGGCGAGCGCCCCGAGGAATCGACGCCGATTCAACTCGTTCGCGGCACGGCCTCGATCAAGCCGCCCCGTGGCGGTGGAAGCGGTGGACCCGACGCGATTGCGCCGCCGGTGGTTTGCGGCGCGGTGCGCTCCGGGCAATCCCGGGTACGGGACGCCCGTGTCGCCAAAGTTCGCGTCCACAGCAGCGAACCGTACCACTACCAGCGGCGATCCGTCGTATTAGTTACGGCACGGTCAGCTGTGAATATGGATGGCCACCGATCCCCAGCGCAAACTAGTGCGACGCTCCGCCCCCGTGTTGTGGTAGCTGCACACGCTCGGTATCGGGGGTTCCCAGCGTCGCGGCCAGCCAGGGCAGCGACGCGGCGAACGCCTGCGCGGCGAATGGCCAGTCATGATTGCCCGGCTGGGTTAACACTGCGCAGGTGATGCCGTTTGCGGTAGCGATGTCGCACAGCGACTTGGCGGCCGCGTCTTGGCCTTCTGGGTTGGCGGCGGGGTCGGCGCTAGTAATACCGAGGTTGGGACTGGCCGCCTCGGCGAGGTTGCGCGGACGCGACGATGCGGGGACGTCAAACCATCCCGACACCCCGGAATAGCGACCATGTTGGGTGATGATGGTGACCGGGTCGTAAGCGGCCCAAGCGGCGGGGTTGCCGCCGAACAACCGGGCGATTGTTTGCTCCTTAGTGCCTACGTTGGGGCGTAGGTCACCCGCGACGTCCACGAACGTGCTGAACATGTCTGGATGCATGACGGCCAAGTCAACGGCGCAGGTACCGCCCATCGACCATCCGGCGACGCCCCAGGTGGCCCGGTCGGCGCTCACCCCGAAGTTCGAGACGATGAACGGCACGACGTCTTTTGTCAGATGATCGGCGGCGTTACCGCGGCTCCCGTTGACGCACTCGGTGTCGTTGTCGAACGCGCCGGTGGGATCGACGAACACCAGCACCGGGGCGAAGCCATGATGATGGGCCGCGAAGTTGTCGATGGTGTCGAAAGCGCCGCCGGCGCGCAGCCAGTCGGCGGGCGTATTGAAGGCAGAGCTGATCATCATGACTGTCGGTAGCCGGGGCGGCGGATTGCTGCCGAACCACGCTGGAGGCAGATACACCAGTTCCTGGCGGTGGGGGAAGTGCGACGCATCGGTGTTGATGCTCACCGGTACCACGACGCCCTTGGTCGGTTTGGTGCCGGCGACCTGCATCGCGGTGACCCGCAGCCGATCGATCTGGTCGGGCAAGGGCCCCGCTGTCAGCTGATTCCATGCAGCCAGCACCGTGGGGAAATAGCCGACCCAAATGTTTAAGGCCAAGCTCGCGCACAAGACGCACAGGGGTACCGAAAATACCGCCAGCCCGCGTCGCCACCAGCGTGCACCCTGCCATCCGAGCAAAAGGACTGCGGCCGCGAGTCCGCTCATCGCTATCCATAGCCACAGCGATGCTGGTGCCGGGTCCCCGGCCAGCCCTATTGACGTGATGTACCAATGCGACAGCGCCGTCACCAGAGCCGCGACGCCCAGCGTCACCGGTAGTGCCCAGGTACGCCAACGTCGCCTGCGCCATCCGATCGCGTTGATCACCACGAACAGCGCCAGCGCCTGCACCGTTGGGGGCAACCAGCCGTGTAGCAAGGACAGTTGTCCGACGAACTGGCTCAACGGTTGTGACCTTCGCTAAATACGATGGCTGCGCGTGGGTCGGTGAGTGCGCAGCAGTAGCGGGCCGGCATCGAGCTCCCTCTGCGAGGCTGACATCATGATCTGCCCACCGCTCGTGGGTATGGAACGCGGTGGGCCAGATCAACTATTCCATATCACGCGCACCGATCGTGCTTGTGAAGGAGCGCAGGCGCAGGCTGTTCCCGACGACGAAGACGCTGGAGAATGCCATCGCAGCGCCCGCCAGCATGGGGTTGAGCAGGCCGAGCGCGGCCAGCGGGATCGCCGCGACGTTGTAGCCGAAGGCCCAAAACAGATTCGTCTTGATCGTGGCCAGCGTCTTGCGGGAGAGCCGGATCGCGTCTGCCGCGGCGCGTAGGTCGCCGCGCACCAAGGTGATGTCGGCGGCTTCGATCGCAACGTCGGTGCCGGTTCCCATGGCCAGTCCCAGATCGGCGGTGGCCAGAGCGGCAGCGTCGTTGACGCCGTCGCCGACCATGGCGACGACCTTGCCCTCGGACTGCAAGCGCATAACCGCGGCGACCTTGTCGGCGGGCAGCACGTCGGCGATGACCTGGGCGATACCGACCTCGTCGGCGATGCGCTGCGCGACGGTCTGGTTGTCGCCGGTCAGTAGCACTGGCGTCAGTCCCAGCTGTTTGAACTGCCGGATGGCTTCGGAGCTGGTGGGTTTGACGGTGTCGGCGATCACCAGAATGCCGCGCGCGCGACCGTCCCAGCCGACGGCTACGACGGTTTTGCCTTCGCTCTCGACGCGGGCTTTGGCCCCCAACAGTGTCATGTCGAGGTGCTGGGCCCAATCGGCCAACAGGCTCTCCCGGCCGACGATGACGGCGTGGCCGTCGACATTGCCCTGCACGCCTTTGCCTTCCACGTTGGCGAAGTCCTCGGGCGCGGGCAAGCTGCCGAATTCTGCCCTGGCACCCTTGGCGATCGCCTGTGCGATGGGGTGCTCCGAGGCGTCCTCGAGGGCTCCGGCGTAGCGTAGTAGCGTCTCCCGGTCGGTGTTTGGTGCGGTGATCACGTCGACGAGGGTCATCTTGCCGGTGGTCACCGTGCCGGTCTTGTCGACGACGATGGTGTCGACCTTGCGGGTGAACTCCAGCACTTCGGGTCCCTTGATCAGCACGCCCAGCTGAGCCGCGCGCCCGGTGCCGACCAGCAGCGCCGTTGGGGTCGCCAGCCCGAGCGCGCACGGGCAGGCGATGATGAGCACCGCAACCGCGGCCGTCAGCGCCGCGGTCATGGGGAAGCCAGCGCCGAGCCACACCCCGAGGGTGGTCACCGCGATGGCGATGACGATGGGAACGAACACGCCGGAGATGCGGTCGGCGAGCCGCTGCACCTCGGCCTTGCCCGACTGGGCGGCTTCGACGAGTTTGGCCATCTGAGCCAGCTGGGTGTCGTCGCCGACCCGGGTGGCGCGCACGATCAGGCGCCCGCCGGCGTTCACCGTGGCGCCCGTGACGGCGTCACCTTGGCCGACCTCGACGGGAACGGATTCGCCGGTGAGCATTGAGGCGTCCACGGCCGATGAGCCCGAGACAACGAGCCCGTCGGTGGCAATCTTTTCCCCGGGCCGCACCACGAATTCGTCGCCCACGGTGAGCTGGTCTACGGGGATGCGGATCTCGGTGCCTTGAGATTGTGGGCGCAGTACCGCGACGTCCTTGGCGCCGAGCTCCAGCAGGGCGCGCAGCGCGGCACCGGCGCGCCGTTTGGATCGCTTCTCGAAGAACCGGCCGGCCAACACGAACAGGGTCACACCCGAGGCAACTTCGAGGTAGATGTTGGACGCGCCGTCCCCGGGTGTGATGGTCAGCTCGAAGGGGTGGCGCATGCCCGGTTCCCCAGCTGTGCCCAAGAACAGCGCATACAGCGACCACAGGAACGCTGACAAGGTCCCGACCGAAACGAGGGTGTCCATGGTGGCGGCGCCGTGCTTGAGATTGGCCCAAGCCGCAGCGTGGAACGGCTGACCCGCCCACACGACGACCGGTGCGGCCAGGACCAGCGACGCCCACTGCCAGTAGCGGAACTGCAGGGCGGGGATCATCGCCATGAGGATCACCGGGGTGGCGAGCACGATCGCGGCGACCAAGCGGTGGCGCAACGATGACAGCTCAGGGTCCCCCGTTTCTGGTTCCGGGGCGGGTTCCGCACGGCGTTGAGGCAGAGCTGCGGTGTAGCCGGCCTTTTCGACTTCGGCGATCAGCGCCTGTGGCTCGTACCCGGAGGGCGCCGTGACGGTGGCCTTTTCGGTCGCATAGTTGACGGTCGCGTTGACCCCGTCGAGCTTGTTCAGCTTCTTCTCGATGCGCATCGCACACGAAGCGCAGGTCATCCCGGAGATCTCGAGCTCGATGTTGCTCACCAGGTGTTCTCTCGTGGCCATGGCACCCCCCTCATTGATACCCTATCGGGGTATAGTCCACCACTCGCCACGATATACGGCAATATCGATGCCGTGGACGCGACGGAAGTAGCGCGTGATCACTTTCGCGGTCAGCAGTAGGAAATGCCCATGTCAACCGAAACCTGGGTGCCGGTCACGAATCTGGATTGGTCGGAGGCCAACCAGGCGACGGCGTCGGCGATGTCCTCGGGCTGGGCGGTGCCTTCGGGTAGCAGCGGCCTGTTCAGGCCCCGCAGGTACGGGTACGTGTCGCCGGCCGATCGGATTGCGTCGCGCATCTGGCCGCTGCCCATGGGTGTCGCGACCGCTCCCGGGTGCACGCTGTTGACGCGGATGCTGTGTCGGCCGAGTTCGGCGGCAAATGCCCGCGCCATCCCGGTGACCGCGTGCTTGCTCACCACGTAGTGGACCATGAACGGCTCCATTTTGATGCCGGCGGCCGATCCGATCAGGATGATCGACCCGCCACGGCCTCCGTCGATGATGTGATCAGCACTCGCCATAACGGTGTTCCACGTTCCGGTCACGTTCGTATCGATGGTGTCACGGAAGGCTTCGGCCGTGATCTGGTCCCAAGGTGCGGGGCTGCAGATACCGGCATTGGCGACGACAACGTCGAGACGGCCCAGTTCGCCGATCGCCTTGCCGACGGCAGACTTGAGCGCGTCGAGGTCACGGATGTCGACCGCCGCGGTGATGATCTGTCCGCCGTTGGCGGTCACCAGCCTTGCTGTTTCAGCCAGGTCGTCGGGCGTGGGCGAATCGTAGGGAACGCTGGAAGGCAATGGCCCGGCCATATCAAGCGCGATGATGTCGGCGCCTTCGGCGCTGAGGCGTACCGCGTGCGCCCGGCCCTGTCCTCGCGCAGCGCCGGTGATCAGCGCAACTCTTCCCGAAAGTGACTGGCTCATCGGTCTTTTGAGTTCCTTTCGGCTGGTCGCGCACGATCTTGTCGAGTGGGTTGGAGCGTTCGAGCATGCCGTAGGTTTCCTCGCCTTCCCACCGGTAGCGCACGCCGGCCTGTTGCAGTGCGGGGAAGCTTCTTGCCAGGGGGCCGTCACTGCACGCGCCGCGATGAGGTTGCCATGAACCCTTCCTGCTGGGACGTCGTTGTCCAAACGGTGCTAGACGAGCACTCGGCGAAGCGTAGCCTCGACCTGGCGCTGCCGGACAGGCGGAAGGAGAGAAGTCATGACGGTAACCGTTGTCGACGCGGGAGCTCAGCAAATCAGCCGGTCGGTTGAAGTCGCCGCGCCCGCTGCCGAGCTGTATGCGTTCGCTGCCGATCCCCGGCGCCACTGCGAACTGGACGGATCAGGCACGGTTCGCGACAACATCAGAATGCCGGCGGAACTGGCTGTGGGCTCAAAGTTTTCGACAAACATGAAGGTGTTGGGAGTGCCCTACCGCATCACCAGCACGGTGACCGCACTGAAACCGAACGAACTGGTCGAATGGCGCCACCCGGTAGGTCACCGTTGGCGGTGGGAGTTCGCGTCACTCTCACCCACGCTGACCCGGGTCACCGAGACCTTCGACTACCGCACCGCCGGCGCGCTCAAGAACAAGCTCAACTACTACACCCTGATAGGTGCCCGCAAGTCCAACGCTTCGGGTATCGAGGCAACGCTGGCCAAGCTGCGGGACCGCTATGCCCGGTGATCAGTTTGGCGTTGGATCGGCGGCGTTCCAGTCGACCACCCCGGAGACCCAGTGGGTCAGTTGTTCCACCTGGTCGTTGCGGTGCAGATGGCGCGGCGGCGTTGCGTAGGTTCCGTAGGGCCGGCAGCGGATGACGACGCGGCTCTCGCGTTCGGACATCTCCGTTATGTAGGGGCGTGCCTCTTCGCCGAGCGGTTGGCCAGACATTCGACCGGCGACCGCCATCATCACGTCGACGGCCAGATCACGGTCTTCTTCGAGAGTCGCGTCGGCGTAGACCTGCAGGTAGGCGAATGGCCACTGCTCGTCGAGGACGCACAGACTGACCTTGCCGTCGCGCTCGGCCATGCGGGCTTTACCGCGACCGGCCATGGTCGAGACCAGCAGTTCGTCGTTATCGGTGGGGATGTAGTAGACGATCGACATGGCCGGGCCGTCGTTACGGCGACGGTAGCCGAACACGCAGGTGCGGTGGGTACGCACGAATTCACGGCGCTCGGATGGCAGCATGTCGCGGTCGTTGGGAGCCGTGTAGGGCTCTGATGCCAGAGGTAGAAGCATGGCGAAATTTCCTTGCTATCAGTCAGGTTGGCCACCCGGGATATTAATGGGTACACTGTACCCGTTAATGTTGGCACAGTCAAGACCGGACCGTGGGACGGGCACCGTCGTCGCTGCTCTATCCCGTGGTAATCGCTGTGCCGCAATACGTTTGGATAGGAGCAATGGTATTGCTCATCGTCGCCGGGCTGGAGCAATCTGAGCCATCACCGCGTGCCTAGCCCGCTGAGGTGTTCGATCATGGTGTCTACCGCGGCTTCTAGCGGGGCGGTGTCGCGGCGAACCTGGCTGAGCAGCAGTCCACCTTGTATGCCGGCGAGCAATGCCAGCGCGATGCGGTTGATATCGGTTCCTTTCCGAAGCTCGCCACGCGCTGCGATGGTGACCAGGCCATCGTGGATCATGTTCTCCCACTGGGCAAACGATCTGGCGAGCCGGGCCCGCGCGATGGGGTCGGTCTCGGACAGCTCGTTGGCCATCGACCCGATCGGGCAGCCACCCACGCAGCCCAGATTGCGCACCAAGTCGACCATGATGTCGCGCCAGCGGTAGAGGTCTTTGATGCTGTCGATACGGTCCAGGCCGAGGTGCTGCACGCCGAGCACGTGGTCGGTCTGAAAGTCGATGACCGCCGCTACCAGATCGTTCTTGTCCGCGAAGTAGTGGTACATCTGCGAGGTGCTGATGGCCGCAGCTTCTTGGATGTCTTCGATGGTGGTCCGCGCGACACCGCGCTGCAGCATCAATTCCGAGGCGGCGGCCACGATGCGCTCGCGGGTCGCGCGGCCCTTCGTGGTCAGTTTCTCGTACGTGGCTGGAGCCATCCGCACACCTTCCGGGTGGAGTAATTGCTCCAAAATCTACCAGGAAGGTTAGCCAAGCCGGGACGCCTGGTAGTGCTTGATATACCAGCCGTCCTCCACGCGTTGAACCAGCACGCTGAGATAGACGCTCACGGTGGCCCGATCGATGAACGAGAAGTCGACGCTCTGGTAGCCGAGCACGAGGTCGTCGGCAAGCCGCCTGGTTTCGAGGACCCGGTACGTGGCCGTCATCCCGGAGGGTTGGGAATCGTAGTAGGCGGCGACGCCTTGGCGTCCCACGCTGTAAGGATGCAGCCCCTGAAAGATCGCGTCCTCGGTGAAGTGGGAAGCGGCCCGCTGCGGATCGTGCGCATCGACGGCTTCCTTCCACTGATCGAGTACAACGCGCAGGATTGATTCGTTCTCTGTCGTCGCGTTCATCAGGGGTCTCCACTCGGCTAATCAACTTCGGATCGGGAACTGCCGAACGCAACTCACTCGACCAGTTCGATTGAGTTAAGGCAAGAGGTCAGCGCGGGCGCATCAGACGCCGACTCTAGTTTTGGAGTTGACACTCCATTTTTGAATTAGGAGGCTGAAGACATTCGTCTACTAATCCGGCGCCGCCGGCTTTATGAAGAGGGTACAAATTGTGGCCATCTCTGCTGACCCCAACTACGTGACCATCGCCAGCCGGGTCGCGCAACTGCAGCAGGGGCTGTCCGGGCATCTCCCCGACGATGTCCGCGACGCCTTCGGCGCCGAGCAGGCTGGACTGGACGCCAATGGAACGCCGGCGGGCGTGGCCGTACCCGGCGATCGGATGCCCGACGCGCAGCTGCTCGACGTGATTGGCGCACCGATTACCTTCTCCGAAGCCGTGGACGGATCTGGCGCTGTGGTAGTGCTCTACCGCGGTGCCTGGTGCCCGTTCTGCAACCTGACGCTGCGCGCCTATCAGGAAGATCTTGTTCCGTACCTGGTCGAGCGGGATATCCCGCTGGTGGCGATCAGCCCGCAAAAGCCCGATGGCTCACTGTCAACTCAGGAGAAGAACGAGTTGACCTTCACCGTGTTGTCGGACCCGGGCAATCAAGTGGCTGCGGCCTTGGGCGTACTCACCGCTCCCACCGAGGATGCCCGCGCTGCTCAGCGCACCGTTGGCCTCGACCTGCCTGCGAGCAATGCCGACGGCACCCACGGGGTACCGATGCCGACCGTCGTCATTGTCGACAGGGCGGGGATCATCCGCTGGATCGATGTACACCCGAACTACACCACTCGTACCGAAGTCGCCGACATCGTCGACGCGCTCAACGTTCTCGGCTGACCGTTCGATCCGCGCAACGAAAGGATTCCGTTCGATGATCGACGACTGGAATACGCTCGCCGGACCTGGCGGCTACGGGCCCGAGAGTGGTTGCATCGCACCGGCGCAGCCCCGGCAAGCACAAAGGTCCCAGCCGAGACCGAAATCGATTACGCCGCGGATTAATTCACCGACTGGCGGATGTGTTCATCGGAGTGGCAGAGCTACCGGACGGGATCGTCGGCAACTTCGATATCGCCTGCCGTGGCCGCCGCGCGCAACTGGTGAAAGTCGTCCAGCGATTTGTCGGCGTATGCGTACGACCACTCGGCGATCGCATCGTGCACCGTGGTACTGGTGCCGACGTATCCCCGCAGTTTTGACGCATTCGCGCTCTGCGAATGCGCCCGCGCCAGCAGCACCGCACAAGCAGTGACGTACTCGCAGAACGTGGGCGCCGACATGTCTTCGGTTTCGATGGTGCCCTTCATGTCGTGGAACTGACGGACGTAGTAGTCGCGGCCGTCCTTGCGTGTCGTCCCGAGGAATACATCCGACATCGCCTGCAGGATCCGCTGGCCGTCGGTGACGCGCAGACCCTGGCCCTGCGCCTCGACGGCTACGGTCAGCGTGTCTGGCTGGGGCCAACTGCCGTATTGTTCGAGCACTGATTGGGTGGCCTCTTTGATCTGCAGGATCAGCGGAGTGCCGTTGGGGCCCACCAAGATAACCAAGTAACAACGGGTACCGACGCTGCCGACGCCAACTACCCGTAGCGCGACATCGGTGACGCGAAAGTGCGACAGCAGCACCGCAATGTCAATCGGCACTGCCGCCAGATATTCCTGAATCGACTCAAGCAATTGGTCTTCGGTTTCTTCGGCAACGTGTTGCAGCACCGGCGGTGCTTCCCGCAGGCGCGGGGTGCCGTCCGATCCGATCTGCACGATCTGTTTGAAGACACGCGCTGACGTTCGCGTGCGCGCCCGGGATGTCGTTTTCTGAATCACTCCAAGCAGGCCCTTGGATACCTTCCCGGCGTAGCGCTCCGGCTCCACCCGCAGGTAGTAGCGCTCCACGACGTCCATCTTCTCCAGCATCGCCTGCAGACTGGTTTGGTAGCCCACCACTACCTCTTCGACGCATCGGCGGATGGCCTTGGTTGAGTACCCAGCATGGCGGCCGCCGATTATCACGCTGGTGACTAGGCGTTTGACGTCCCACTCGGCGGGTGCGACGGCGGCCTCGTCGAAATCGTTCAGGTCGAAGACGATTGAGCGGTGCGGCGCGGCGTACAGGCCGAAGTTCGAGATGTGGGCGTCACCGCAGCACATGACTTCGATCCCACTCGTCGGGCTTCTGGCCAGGTCAGCGGCCATGACTGCGGCAGAGCCGCGGTAAAACGAGAAAGGGTCGGCGAGCATCCGGGCAAAACGCAGCGGGACGAGTTCGGGCAGCCGGCCGGCGTTTTGGGATACGAGAATCTCTGTGGCCGTTTGCGTAGCGGGAGTTAGCTGCGCGAGGGAGCGCCGTGGGACGGTCTTTCGCAGCGCCCGACCACGTGCCACATCCTCGCTCGGTACTTCGACTTCGATCAGTCGGTCACGCAACACCCGCTGCGGCATCTGATCAGCCTACGGAAAAGACGCTGGTAGCGTTAGGCTTTCGGGCCCTTTTCAAGGCCAACACGATGCGCACAGTTAATCTCAGGGTGATTCTCACCGGTGCCGCGAAGTAGCCCCATCGTTAACATCGTTAAAAATGTTGGAGTCCAGACGAAATCATCTGGGAGTTCGCTGTGAGAGGATGCGTCGATGGTAGAAGCGCATCCGCCGGCCAGGCGTTTCCATCCGCGGTTACGCATTCCGTGGCTCAACGTCCTGGGCGTTATCGCGATCGTCCTCGCCGCAACTGCGATCGTGGTCAAGAACCTGCCTGACGAGCGATCCAACCAAATCCTCAACGTCTCCTACGACCCGACACGTGAGCTGTATGCGGCGCTCGACCCAGCCTTCATCACGCACTACCGCAGCCAAACCGGCGTCGGCCTGGACATCAAGGAGTCGCACGGTGGCTCAGGGCGACAGCTACGCAGTGTCCTGGACGGCAGTCAGAAAGCCAGCGTGGTGTCGCTGGCTCTGATCAGCGACATCGAGACGCTGAGCAAGCGGGGGCTCATCGCCCCCAATTGGCAACAGCGTCTGCCGAACAGTTCGGTGCCTTACACGTCGACCATCGTCTTTGTCGTCCGTAAGGGCAATCCCAAAGCCATCCACGACTGGCCCGACCTGATCAACGGTGACGTATCCGTGGTGACACCCAATCCGCGCAGCTCCGGCAACGGCCAGTTGAGCGTCCTCGCCGCGTGGGGCTCGGTAACCACGCGCGGCGGCAGCCCGGCCCAAGCGACCGCCTACGTGAAGGCGCTATTGCAGCACGTAGCGGTTTCCGACGCCGGTGCCCGCAGCGCTGCAGCCAGTTTCGCCCTGGCCAAAATCGGCGACGTGCAGCTGACCTGGGAGAACGAGGCGCTGCGCGAGGTCGCCGCCAATAAGGACGAACTCCAGCTCGTCTATCCACCGGTCAGCATCCTCGCCGAGCCCGCGGTGGCCTGGGTCGACGCAAACGTCGCCGACCCCAAGACAGCGACCTACGCCAAGGCATACCTGAACTACCTGTTCACCGACGCCGCACAAGATCAGGTGGCGCAATACGGTTATCGGCCGTTCAAGCCGGAAGTCCTGGCGAAATATGCCGATCGGCTGCCCCCTCTTTCGCTTTTCCCGATCAGCGCCATTGCGAAGGACTGGAGCGACGCGCGCGAGCAGTTCTTCGGCGACAACGGAATCCTGGACACGATCTCAACGTCGCCGCACGCCGCGGTGCCGGTGGCATGAGCGGAAAGACTCAACGCGACGTGGGCCTTGCTCTGAATTACAGCTGGTTGAAAGGCCGGGCTGATCTCATCGCCGGTCTTACCGTCGCCGCGATCTCGTTCCCCCAGGCGATGGCGTACGCGCTGATCGCCGGGGTGGATCCCAAGTTCGGTGTCTATTCGGCGATCGTGGTCACGATTATCGCCTCGATCTTCGGGTCGTCGTCGCATCTGATCAACGGGCCGACGAGCGCCATTTCGCTTCTGGTCTTCACCGCACTTGCCTTCGTCGACTCGGAGAACAGCAAGGAACTCTTCGAGGCGCTGTTCGTGCTGAGCGTGCTGGTTGGCGCCTTTCAAATCTTCATCTCACTGTTCAAGCTCGGCAACCTCACCCGCTACATCTCCGAATCCGTCATCATCGGCTTCATGGCGGCCGCGGCCTTTTTGCTTGCCGTGGGACAGCTGGGTAACGCGCTGGGCGTCCATGACAAGGGCAACGGGCACATGCAGGTGCTGCGTCGCGTCTGGCTCACTTTGTTCCACGGCGACGCGATCAACTACCGCGCGCTGACACTCAGTGCCGGGGCCGTGGTATTGGCGGTCGTGCTGCGCAAACTCGTGCAGCGCTACCGATGGCCGCAGATCGACATGCTTGCCGTACTGATCATCACCGGTCTCATCGCCTATCTTGCGGGATGGTCGATTCCGGGCACCGGCGGCCGTACTGCGGTGTCGGTGGCCGGGAAGGTCCCGCGGAGCCTGCCCGGCCCGCATATCCCTGAGGTGCACACCGACTGGCTACCCCACCTGTCGACGGGTGCGCTGGCCATCGCCTTCGTCGGCATCATCGAGGCCCTGTCGATCGCCAAAGCCATCGCGCACCAGACCCAACAGCAGATCGACTACAACCGGCAGATCATGGCCGAAGGTCTGGCCAACCTCGGCGGCGGTTTCTTCCAGAGCCTGCCGGGATCAGGCTCGCTATCGCGATCCGCAATAAATTTTCAGGCTGGTGCCAAAACACGATTCTCCGGGATCGTCTCGGCCGGCACGGTCGCTGTCGCGCTCTTACTTTTCGCACCGCTACTGCGGTACGTCCCGCAGCCCGCACTGGCCGGGCTGCTGCTCGTCACCGCCGCTCGGCTCGTCGATTTCAAGCGCTTGATCTATACGCTCAAAGCGTCGCGCTATGACGCAGGTCTGGTGATCGTGACAGCGTTCACCGGGGTGGCGATCGATCTCGACAAAGCGGTCCTGCTCGGTGTCGTCCTGTCGATCCTGTTGTTCGTGCCGCGCGCGGCGAAGCTGAAAGCCAGAGAACTCATCGTCACTCCCGAACGCGTGGTGCGCGAACGTCTCAAGGATGAGCCCGCGGACCCTTCGATCATCATCTACGACCTGGAAGGCGAGCTATTCTTCGGAGCCGCACCCGAATTGGACCGCTATCTCCTGACGCTGCGACAGCGGATCGAGGCTGACGACGTCAAATTCCTGGTGTTGCGGCTCAAACGGGTACGCCACCCGGACGTTGTCTGCATCGAGCGCATCGAACAGTTCCTACGCGAAGAGACAGCGCGCGGCGTTACCGTCCTGCTTGCTGGGGTGCGCCCCGATACGCTCGGCGTTTTGAAAAACGTTGGACTCGAAAGTTGGTTCCCCGCAGAGCAGATTTTCCCCGAAGAGGATGAGGAATACTCGGCGACGCTCAAAGCGGTGCGTTACGCCCACAACAAACTAGCTGCGCTGAAAGAGCCGTTCACGGCAGAACCCGAACGCACCGAACATACGGACCTCTACTACCTGGTTTGATGCGGACCGAAGTGCGGGTCCCCTAGCTTGTGGGGCTCCCCGCTTTGATGGCTGCGATGACGCCTCCGTCGACGAGCAGGTCGGTGCCAGTGATGAACGATGCATCGGGGCCAAGCAGGAACGCGGTGGCCGAAGCGATGTCCTCTGGAGTTCCGAGGCGACCAGTCGCAGAGGCGGCGATCATTGCTCGCATACCGTCACCGACCGGGGAGGCAAGTTCCTGCTGCCCCATGGGTGTAGAGATGATGCCGGGACTGATCGAGTTGATGCGTGCACCTCTCCGGCCCCAATGAGCGCTGGCGGCGCGTACGCGAATGTGGTTGGCTTGTTTGGCGATACCGTACGCAATACCGGGCTCGGTGATTTTCTGGGGGCTGACGAACGCGAGCCCCAACAGTTCGTTGGCCGGGGTGTGGGCCAACGCGCGTTCCTGTTCGGCGGTTAGCGGCGGGAACATGTGACCGGCCATGCTTGCGACCACAACGCCCGCGCCGCCCGGCGCGATGACTTCGCCGAATTCCTGCAACACAACCGCGGTTCCGAGGAGATCTACGGCCAGGATTGCTTGGGCGCAGGCCTGCGCGGGGGAGAGGCCGGCAGTGTGTGCCACCTGTGTGACGGGGCCGAGTGAGGCAGCGTGCCCGGCAAGCTTGCGTACCGATTCCGGCGACGACACATCGACCCCGCGACTATCGACATGATGGCCATCTGCGGACAGCGCTTCGGCTACCGACGCCAGCGCCGCCTCGTTGTTGTCAGCCAACAGCACCGTTTTGCCGGCACCGAGGCGCCGGGCAATCGCCTGGCCCATACCGCCCACACCGAGAACGGTCAATACGTCGCGGGCCACAGGCACTCCGAACTCGAGA
>JBEKNM010000007.1:0-21583 GCA_049522835.1 Mycobacterium sp. | reverse complement strand
CAGTTTTTCTTGCTCGCCGTCGGCGCACAGACCCGTCTCGGCCATGTGGATGACCTCGGCGCCGGCGTCGGTGTCCTGCAGCTGGGCGATGTCGACATCCTCAGGTCCGATGCCTGCGGCTTCGTAGGCGGCTTTGGACGCGTACACCGTCGGCGAGTCATCCCCTTCCAACGGAGCGAAAGTGGCGTGCACTTCGTATGCGCCGTAACGACGAGTGCGGATCTCACAGGCTCGCACGTACACCGGCTTGTCGGTGAACTTGTGCGCTATGTCGGCGCGGCACATGACTACGGCTGCGGCACCCTCGTCGGGCGCGCAAAACATATACTGAGTCAGCGGGTAGTTCAGCACAGCCGAGTTGAGGATCTCGTCCTCAGAAATCGCCTTGCGACGGAACGCATTCGGGTTCATCGCGCCGTTGCGGAAGTTCTTGGCGGCGACCTTGGCCAGCGTCGCCTGGGAGATGTGGTGGTCGTGCAGGTACTTGTTGGCCTTCATTCCGAAGAACTTCGTGGTGACGAACTGCCCGTTCTGCGCATACCACTGCGGCAGCGCCAGCTTGGCGGGGTCGTCGGTAAAGGCACCCTTGGGGTGCTTGTCCAAGCCGATGGCGATGCCGATGTCGTACTTGCCCAACCGGATGGTGTCGGCGGTCTGCTGAATGGCACTGGCCGCGGTGGCACAGGCGTTGAACACGTTGGTGAACGTGATGCCGGTCAGCCCGACCAGACGGGTCACCGCGTCAGGGTTGGACACCTCGTGGCTGCCGCCGAAACCGAATTGGATGTCCTTCCACTCCACCCCGGCATCCGTCAACGCGGATTGGATGGCCTCCGCGCCCATCTGCATTGCGGTCTTGTCGAACCTGCCGAACGGATGCAGGCCTACGCCGATGATCGCCACATCGTTAGTCATCGCGATGTCCTTTCACGGTCCCGTTCAGTCCTTTACCGGCTGGAACGCGAACGTCATGACGTCAGCGCCCTCCTCGTCGGTGGTTAACGGCACCATGGTGAGCTCGACCTCCTGGCCGAACTGCAGCTTGGCCGGGTCGTTCTCAGTCAGCCGGCCCTCGACTCGGATCACATCACCGAGCTGGACCAGGCCCACACCGAACGGTACGAAGTCCTTGCCGGCCGGACCGGCGTAGGGAGCTCCGGGCGGAAAACCCTGGGTGGTCCACGTCACCAGGCTGCCGCGGCGCGGCAACAACGAATCGCTCATCTGGCCGCCGCTACAGCGCGGACACCGTTGCTGCACGGGGAATGTGGTGGCACCGCAGTCGCCACAGCGGCTGCCGATCAGCTGCGGGTTCTCGTCGGGCCAGGTCGAGATTTCGGGAGCAAGTGCTTTCTGCATCGAGCGATCCTCCAGCCATCTTCCACAGTCCGCCAACAGAATAATGTGCCTTACCAAAAAGCTACAACAGCGTTCCTTGAAAATGGTAATCACATTCTCGCGATCTGGTTCGGCGGACCCCGGCCTACGGGTCGGCACGCGAGTTTTCGCCCGCTCAACAGCGACAACGCGCCGAGCGCCCGCCAAATTGCTACTCGGAAGCGGGCAAGATGCTCCGTTGGCGAGTAGTGGGTCAGGTGTGCCGGCGCGGCACTCGGCGGGCTCATCCACCGCGGTAACATCCGAACTTCGACCGGTATGGGGAAACCGCCGAGGATCGAGGCTTCATTACGGGCCGGCAGGCACCGGCACCAGCCCGACATGACGTCGGTGCCGTGGCGTTGCAAACGCCTGAGTTATCTTGACCGAGTTCCCGGGGACTTGAGATCGTCGCGTCAGCGGCAATGTGAGGAGACGATATGCCGATCACGGTGATACTTGAACTCAGGCTGAAGCCCGAAGCGGTGCCCGCGGCGCGCGAGCTTATGCGCCGAACGCTCCAAGTTACCCGGGCGTTCGAAGGGAACCTCGGTACCGACGTGCTCGTCGATCAGGACGACGAAGCGCACTGGATCATCAACGAACTCTGGGAGACGGTCGAGCACGACGAGGCCTACCGCAGATTTCGTGCCGGCGAAGGAAAAGTGACAGAGCTCCCTCCACTGCTGGCCGCGCCTCCCGTCAAGACGAGGTACGTCACTACTGACGTCTGATGGGACCGCGTTGCGAGACCGCAACTAGCACAACGCGGGAATCACTTCGCGTTCGAACAACTCGATGCCGGACCGGTCGTACGCGGCCTCCGGGAAATAGCAGATCGCGTACTCGCACCCGAGGTCGCGGATCTTGGCGATCCGCTCGACCACCTGTTCCGGTGTGCCCGTCGCCGAATCCGGGCCGCTACCACCGGCGATCATCGCATCCGCCACCGCCTCGGGCACATAGTCGACCATGCGATCGCGTACCCGCTGCAACCGGTCTTTGACGTCGGCGTCCGATGTGCCGATGACGGCGGTGAAGTTGGCCGATCGCACGATGGCGTCGAAGTCGGTGCCCAGCTTGCTGCAGTGCTCTGCCAGCACCTCCGACTTGTGCGCGAAGACCGTGGGCTCGGGCGTGAAGTTGGTGTACTGCGCGTATTTCGCGGCGATGCGCAAGGTAACCTTCTCGCCACCACCAGCGATCCACAGCGGAATACCACTGTCCTGCAATGGCTTCGGGGCGACAATCGCGCCGTCGACCTGGTAGTGCGCACCGTCGAAGCTGACTTTGCCGTCACGCCAGGCGTCACGCATGATCTGCACGCCTTCGTCTAGCCGAGCCAACCGCACACCGGCCGACGGAAAGCCGTAACCGTAAGCGCGCCACTCATGTTCGTACCAGCCCCCGCCGATACCCATCTGAATACGGCCACCGGAGATAATGTCCGCGGTGGCCGCCACCTTGGCCAGGTAGACCGGATTGCGATAGCTCATCGCCGTGCACATCTGGCCGAGCTTGATCCGCGATGTGGTCGCCGCGTATGCGGACATCAGCGACCACGCCTCGTGCGTGGCCTCGCCAGTCGGCATCGGGACGGTATGGAAGTGGTCGTAGACCCACAGTGAGTCCCACGCACTGGCGTCGGCGTAGGTCGCCAGGTCGCGCATCACCGCCCAGTGCTTCGCGGGTTCGATGCCGACCAGATCCATCCGCCAGCCTTGCGGAATGAAAAGACCAAAGCGCATAACTAGCGACTCTAGCTGTGGAGCAGCCGGCGCACCTGACGCGGGTTGAGCAGGACCTCCGCGGGGCTTGCCAGGCGCAACGCAACAGCGAGAGTCTTCGCGCTAGTGCCGATTTCCCTGCGCCGCCGCGGCCGAGGATGACGACATGTTTCATGCTGCCTTCCGGGTTTCACGCACCCAGCGCGGCGAGCGCGGCATCAACCGAGGTCGCGCGCAACGCCTCATAGGGGGTGTCGGGAAACTGCAGGCAGCAGTCCTGCAGGCCGCCGAAAGCTACCACCGCGCGGGTGGACTGCGCGAGCGTCGGCTGCGGACCGAACACCAACTTGCCGAGCCGGTCCCGCCAAGCCAGCACCTTGTCGATGAGGCCAAGGTCGGCCAGCATCGTCAATTCGGCCACCACCAGGACGAGGTCCTCGCGATGCCGGTAGTGGAAATCGAAATAGCCCTCCAACAACTCGCGGGCATGGGTGTCGCCGCGGCCCTCCTGGTCGTCAACGAATTGCTCGCCTTCGTCGATCAACGGCACCAGGATGCTGCGCACCAGGTCTTCCCGCGAGGCGAAGTGGTAGTACAACGCGGGTTTCGTGATCCCCAGCTTGTCTGCGATGTCCTGCAGGCTGGTCCGCTGCATGCCCTGCTGCCGAAACAGGTCCCGAGCGACCTCTTGGATTCGCCGTCTGGTGTCTGACCGGGGCCTGCTCACCCCACGAGTTTAACTGACTTACCGATAGGTAAGGCCTTGTGTTAGGGTTACCTAACTCAAGGTTGGGAGGTCGTCATGCGGATTCTGATATCGGGGGCAAGCATCTCCGGGCCAGTGCTGGCGTACTGGCTCACCCGGCGCGGGTTCGAAGTCACCGTCGTCGAACGGGCGCCCGCATTGCGCAAGACCGGCGGCCACGCCGTCGACCTATTCCGGCCGTCCATGGAGATCTCCGAAAAGATGGGCGTGCTCCCGAAGATCGAGGCGTACGCCACCGGGACCGACACGCTGACGTTGTATCGCGAAGGGGTGCAGCGGCCGGCCCGCATCGATCTGACCAAGATCGTCGGCGCCGCATCGGACCGGCATGTGGAGATCATGCGTGACGATCTCAGCGAGGCCTTTTACGACGCCGGGCGCGACGAGGTCGAGTACCTGTTCGGCGACTCGATCACGGCAATCTCCCCCGACGGGGAGGTGACGTTCGAGGGCGCAGCGCCACGCAGGTTCGACGTCGTGGTCGGCGCTGACGGATTGCATTCGAACGTTCGGCGGTTGATCTTCGGCGAGGATTCCGGACGCACCCGGTTCCTCGGCGGGTACCTGGCGGTGCTGTCGGTGCCGAAAACGCTTGCGCGCGAGGGAGAAATGACCGTTCACGTCGGCGCCGGCCGCCTCGCGGGGATCTACACAGCCCAGCCCTTGGACGACGCACGTGCATTGTTTCTGTTCCGCAGCAAGGAGGAACTTCAGTACCACTACCGAGATGTATTGCGGCAACAGAATTTATTGCGCCAAGCGTTTACCGGGATGGATCCAAAGGTGGACGGCTGGCTCGCGGAGCTCGACCGCACACCGGCGTTCTACTTCGACTCGATCACGCAGCTGCAGCTGGACAGCTGGTCGCGCGGGCGGGTCACGCTGGTTGGTGACGCCGGGTACTGCCCGGGACCCGCCGTAGGCGGCAGCACCAGCCTCTCGGTGCTCGGCGCGTATGTGTTGGCCGGCGAACTGGCGCAAGCGGGCGGAGATTACGAGCGAGCGTTCGCGGCATACGAGCGGGAGATGGGTGAGCCGGTGCGCCGCAGCCGCGCCTTTGCGCGCGGAGTCGCCATGAGCATCGTTCCGCACTCAAGAGCCGGAGTTTGGGCAATGACCCGCGCCGCTCAGCTGGTTTCGGCGCTGCCCGCCGAGCTCACCAAGGCGGTCGCGAAGCTGAACACCAAGGGTGCACGGCTACACGATTCAATGCAGTTCAAGGAGTACAGCGCGCCGGTCGCCGGCTAGGGCGCGCAGACGCAGGAAGTTACGTCAGCGAGTCCGGTGGCAGGAAGCGGTCACCGTACTTGGCCGCCAGCTCACGGGCCCGTGCCACAAAGGCTTCCTGGCCCGTACCGGCCGGGCCCTGGTAACCGACGATGTACTGCGCACTACCACCGGTCCA
Organism: Mycobacterium sp.; assembly: GCA_049522835.1. Classification (GTDB taxonomy): domain Bacteria; phylum Actinomycetota; class Actinomycetes; order Mycobacteriales; family Mycobacteriaceae; genus Mycobacterium. The sequence continues at coordinate 16,308 of JBEKNM010000007.1, read as the reverse complement.
CGGCGGGAACCCGATACCCATGATCGACCCGATGTTGGCGTCGGCCGTAGTCGTCAACACGTTCTCGTCGAGGCACTTCTGAGTTTCCAGCGCCTCGGCGAACAGCATCCGGTCGATCATGTCCTGCAGGGGCGGGGCCGATGCGCCGGATTTGAACGTCTCCCGCAGACCCGGCCACAGCCGGATGCGCTTGCCGTCGACGTACTCGTAGAAGCCGGCACCCTTCAAGCGGCTCGGCCGGCCGATCTCGATCATCTTCTCGACGACGGCCTCTGCCGGGTGCGGCTCGTAGGTGCCGCCGGCGTCCTCGACACCCTTGCGGGTGGCGAGAGCGATCTTGTGCATCAGCTCCATGTTCAGCTCGTCGGAAAGCTGCAGCGGCGGCGCCGGGTAGCCGGCCTGCGAACCGGCCTGCTCAATGCTGGCCGGTTCGACGCCCTCGCCGAGCATCGCCAGCGCCTCGTTGACGAAGGTGCCGATGACTCGGGAGGTGAAAAAGCCGCGGCTGTCGTTGACGACGATCGGGGTCTTACCGATGGCCAGGGTGTAGTCGAACACGCGGGCCAGCGCCTCGTCAGATGTCTTCTCGCCCTTGATGATCTCGACCAGCGGCATCTTGTCGACCGGTGAGAAGAAGTGGATCCCGATGAAGTCCTCCTGCCGCTTGACGCCGGTCGCCAGACCGGTGATCGGCAACGTGGAGGTGTTGGACCCCAGCAGCGCGTTGGGCTCGACGATGTCTTCGATCTCCTGGAACACCTTGTGCTTGAGGTCCTGACTCTCGAAGACTGCCTCGATCACGAAGTCGACGCCGGCCAGGTCGGATGCCTCACCCGTCGGGGTGATCTTGGCCAGCAGCGCCTTGGACTTCTCTTCGCTGGTGCGGCCCCTTTCCAGCGCCTTGGCTTCCAGCTTTTCCGAGTAGGCCTTGCCCTTCTGCGCGGCCTCCAGACTGACGTCCTTGAGCACCACATCGAAGCCGGCCTTGGCCGAGACGTAGGCGATGCCGGCGCCCATCATGCCGGCGCCCAGCACACCGATCTTCTTGATCGGAATTTTGCCGATGCCCTCGGGACGGGACCCGCCGGAGTTGATGGACTGCAGGTCGAAGAAGAACGCCTGGATCATGTTCTTCGCGACCTGACCGGTCACCAACTGCGTGAAGTAACGGCTCTCGATGCGGCTGGCGGTGTCGAAGTCCACCTGTGCGCCCTCGACGGCCGCGTCCAGGATGGCCCGCGGCGCAGGCATCGGCGCACCCTTCAGCTGCTTCTTGAGCAACGCGGGGAACGACGGCAGGATGCCGGCGAGCCCGGGCGATGACGGGGTGCCGCCAGGCATCTTGTAGCCCTTGGCATCCCACGGCTGGGTGTGGCTGTCGGGGTTGGCCTTGATCCACGCCTTGGCGGCGGGCACCAGCTCCTCGACAGTCGGCAGGACCTCGTCGATCAGGCCGATCTCCTTGGCCTGCGCCGGTTTGAACCGGGTGCCCTGGCTCAGCACCTCCATGAACGCCTTCTGGATGCCGAACATGCGCACGCTGCGGGTCACGCCGCCACCACCGGGCAGCAGGCCCAGCGTCACCTCGGGGAAACCGACCACGAGGCCCTTGGCGTCGGCGGCGATGCGGTGGTGGCACGCAAGCGTGATCTCGAGACCGCCGCCGAGCGCAGCACCGTTGATGGCGGCGACGACGGGCTTGCCCAGGGTCTCCAGTGTGCGAAGGTCGCCCTTGATCCCCTCGACGGTGCTGAAGAACTCGCCTGCATCCTCCGGCTGGGCCTTGATCATCATCGTGAGGTCACCACCGGCGAAGAAGGTTTTCTTTCCACTTGTGATGACGACGCCGGTGATCGAATCCTTCTCGGCGACAAGGCGTTCGACGGCGTTGTGCATCGACTCGGCGTAGTGATCGTTCATCACGTTGGCCGAGCCAGTCGGGTCGTCGAGTGTCAGGGTGACGATGCCGTCGGCATCCTTATCCCACTTGATCGTGTTCTCTGCCATGGTCTTTCAGGCCTCTCAGACTCGCTCGATGATGGTCGCGACGCCCATGCCACCGCCGATGCACAGCGTGATCAAGGCGCGTCGGGCATTTCGCCTTTCGAGCTCGTCCACCATGGTTCCCGTGATCATGGCGCCGGTGGCGCCCAGCGGGTGGCCCATCGCGATGGCGCCACCGTTGACGTTGAGCTTCTCGTCGGGGATGTTCAGATCCTTCTGGAACTTCAGTACCACCGACGCGAACGCCTCGTTGAGCTCGAACAGGTCGATTTCGTCAACGGTCAGCCCGGCACGATCGAGCACCTTGCGGGTCGCCGGAGTCGGGCCGGTCAGCATGATGACCGGATCCGCACCGCTGGTGGCGGTGGCCACGATGCGCGCCCGCGGGGTCAGGCCCTGCGACTTGCCGGCGGCCTCAGAGCCGACCAGCACCAATGCGGCGCCGTCGACGATGCCGGAGCTGTTGCCGCCGGTGTGCACGTGGTTGATCTTCTCGACGTAGTGGTACTTCTGCAGCGCCACATCGTCGAAGCCGCCCATCTGGCCCACGCCGTCGAACGCGGTCTTGAGCTTGGCCAGGCCCTCAGCCGTGGTGTCGGGGCGCATGTGCTCATCGTGATCGAGGATCACCAGACCATTTTGGTCCTTCACCGGCACGACCGACTTGGCGAAGTAGCCGCCCGACCACGCCGCAGCAGCCTTCTGCTGCGAACGTAGCGCGTAGGCGTCGACGTCATCGCGCGAGAAGCCCTCGATAGTAGCGATGAGGTCGGCGCCGATGCCCTGCGGGACGAAGCCGATGCGGTAGTTGGTCTCCGGGTCGGTGGCCCATGCACCGCCGTCGGATCCCATCGGAACGCGACTCATCGACTCCACGCCGCCGGCCAGCACCAGGTCGTCCCATCCGGAACGGACCTTCTGTGCGGCGGTGTTGACGGCCTCCAGGCCTGACGCGCAGAACCGATTGAGCTGAAATCCGCCGGTGGTCTCCGGCAGCTTGGCCACCAGTGCGGCCGTGCGGGCGATGTCGCCGCCCTGGTCGCCGACCGGCGAGACGACGCCCAGGATGACATCGCTGATCAGGTTCTCGTCCAGGTCGGGGAAGCGCGCGCGCAGTTCGTCGATCAACCCGACGACCAGGTTGACGGGTTTGACCTCGTTCAACGACCCGTTGCGCTGTTTGCCACGCGGTGTACGGATGGCCTCGTAGATGAAGGCTTCTTCGGACATGTCGACTTCCTGTTCGCCAAAATGTGGGGTTCGGATCCGTCTTAAAGACTAGGTCCAGTACCAGCACACTAACAGGGCGCCCGGCCAACCTGTTGGTTGGGCAAGTCTCGCTGGTCAACCCGAACGTGACGCTGCAGTCACGCTCGCCGACGAGTGTGACACTGCAGTCACGATCGGGCCTGAAGCTAGGCTCAACCACCATGACGGTGTCGCACCTACGGCCCTACGCGACCACGGTGTTCGCCGAAATGTCGGCGCTGGCCGCGCGGATCGGCGCGGTGAATCTCGGCCAGGGCTTTCCCGACGAGGACGGGCCGCCGGCAATGCTGAAGGCCGCGCAGGACGCCATCGCCGACGGCGTCAACCAGTACCCGCCGGGATTAGGCATCGCACCACTGCGGCAGGCCATCGCGGCCCAGCGTCGGCGGCATTTTGGCATCGAGTACGACCCCGACACCCAGGTGCTGGTGACGGTCGGAGCCACCGAGGCCATAGCGGCAGCAGTGTTCGGCCTGGTCGAGCCGGGCTCGGAGGTGCTGCTGATCGAGCCGTTCTATGACTCCTACTCGCCAGTGGTGGCAATAGCCGGCGCACACCGGGTCGCTGTGCCGCTGGTCTCCGATGGCGACGGCTTTGCGCTGGACACCGACGCCTTGCGGAGTGCCCTGACATCCCGGACCCGGGCGTTGATCATCAACTCACCGCACAACCCAACCGGTGCCGTGCTGAGCGCAACCGAGCTGGCGGCCATTGCCGAGATCGCCGTGGCAGCCGACCTGTTGGTGATCACCGATGAGGTCTACGAGCATCTGGTGTTTGACGGACGCCGGCACCTGCCGCTGGCCGGCTTCGCCGGCATGGCCGATCGCACGATCACCATCTCCAGCGCGGCCAAGATGTTCAACTGCACCGGATGGAAGATCGGATGGGCCTGCGGCCCAGCCGAACTCATCGCAGGGGTGCGCGCGGCAAAACAGTATCTGAGCTACGTCGGCGGTGCACCGTTCCAGCCGGCAGTGGCCCTCGCGCTGAATACCGAAGACGAATGGGTAGCCGCACTTCGGAATTCTTTACAGGCCAGACGCGATCGCCTGGCGGCCGGATTGACCGAGATCGGCTTCGCGGTGCACGACAGCTACGGCAGCTACTTCCTGTGCGCCGACCCACAGCCGCTGGGGTACGACGACAGCACGGCGTTCTGCGCGGCATTACCGGAAAAGGTCGGGGTGGCCGCCATCCCGATGTCGGCATTCTGCAATCCGGCGCCGGCCCATACCTCAGAACAAACCAAGGTCTGGAATCACCTGGTGCGCTTTACCTTCTGCAAACGCGACGACACCCTCGACGAGGCCATCAGGCGACTGTCGGCCCTCCGCGACTAACCGGTTATGGTGACGGGCCCAAACTGTTGCGGGTCATCACGAAATCACGCAGGCCCTCGGTCGCGGCTTTGAGGACTTTCGCGCGCGCTCGGTTGATCAGAAACTCCGGTAGCGGCGCCGACGGCTCCAAGGTGATGTCAAAACGCACCCGCGTCCGGCTCAGTCCCTCACGCTGAAGGGTGTATTCGACATGCTGGCCGTGCTGCTGGACGGTCTTCTTGGCGTCCCACACCAGCCAACTGGGGCCCCAATGGAATTCGAGCAGCTGGTGGTCGACGATCCCGATCACCTTGACTGTGACTGCGACATGGTATGGCGCCCGTCGGGATAGGTGTCGACGACTTCGGCTTTCTTGTATACCGAAGACCACAGCGGCACCGCGGTGATATCAGCCAGCGCGTCCAGAATCACTTCTGGCAACGCATCAATAATAATTTCCCGCGATGCTTGTACGGCCACTACTACAAAGTCAGCAATCTGATTTCGATTGCGAACCGGGTTGAGCGGTAATGTCGAAGACGCTCATTCGCTGCGCTCTTTGACGACCTTATTGTTGACGACCCATTTGCGCAGCCCCTCAGTCGCGGCATCCAAAACGAGCTTGCTGGCGCGCTTGACGATGAAAGCCGGAATCGGGCCCGACGGTTCGACGGTGATATCGAAACGCACCCGCGACTTATCGACGCCTTCGGGTTGGACGATGTACTCGATATGTTGTCCATGCTGCTGGAATGTCTCTTTGGCGTCCCAGATCACCCAGTTTGGGCCCCAGTGATATTCAAGGATCTCCTTATCGACGATCCCCAGAATTTTGACGATGGCTTTCACGTGGTGCGGTCGGCCGTCCGGGTACCGGTCGAGTATTTCCATCCGTTTGTGCACAGGAGACCACGCGGATAACATACTGACATCGCCCAGCGCCTCCATGATCACTTCCGGCGGCGCATCGATCACAATTTCCCGAGATGCCTGTACGGCCACTAACGCAACGCTAGCACCACGCGGCCCTGTTCGTGTGATATGCGCGATGCAATTTCTTGGTTACCAGCCTATTTCGGTGAACGGTGTAGTTGAGCGCGGCGGCGGCCCGACCGGCCCGGCCGGTGTTCGAGAGAAACGCGGTGCGGGCGCGGCTTGCTCGACACCGTGGGCGGTGATCACCGTCGATCGCGCGTTCAAATGGTCACTCGTGGCGGCTTCGCTCCACGTCAACACCGGGGTTGCACATGCATCGGTGCCGGCGAAAACCTGCGTCCACTCGTCGCGGGTCCGGCTGGCGAACCGTTCGGCAAAAAGGTCGTGCATCTGCTGGTACGAGCCGATGTCGAGCTGGTTGGGCACCGCGTCGGCCGACAGCCCGAGCCCGCTCAGCAACGCCGCGAAGAACTGCGGCTCGATGGCACCGACGGCCATGTACTTGCCGTCGGAGGTCTCATAGCAACGGTAGAACGGGGCTCCGCCGTCGAGCAGGAACGATTCGCGCTCGTCGCGCAGCGCACCGGTCGACTTCATGGTCCACATCATCTGTGCGAGCACGCTGACCCCGTCGACCATCGCGGCATCGATGACCTGACCCTTGCCCGAACGTTTCCTTTCGTACAGCGCGACGACGATGCCCAGTAGCACCAGCATCGAGCCGCCGCCGAAGTCGGCGACGAGGTTCAGCGGCGGCATTGGCGGGCGGTCCCGGTAACCCAGCGACGACAGCGCACCGGTCTGCGACAGATAGTTGATGTCGTGGCCTGCCGTCGGGGCTAAAGGTCCGTCCTGCCCCCAGCCGGTGATCCGCGCAAAGATCAGGCGCGGGTTGACCACCGCGCAGTCGTCAGGTCCGATTCCGAGTCGCTCACAGGTGCCGGGCCGGAAGCAGTCCAGCAGCACGTCGGCCTTGGCGGCCAGCTCCAGTAGTGCTCCCGGCTCCGTCTTGACGTCCAGGTCGACGATGCGCTTACCGCGGTGCAGCAAGTCGCGATCCTCCGACGGCATCTGCAGGCCGCCGGGGCGGCGCACCCGCACCACGTCGGCGCCCAAGTCGGCGAGCACCATTCCGGCATGCGGGCCTGGTCCGATGCCGCCGAGTTCGATGACCTTCACCCTGGCCAAGGGGCCCCGAATGGTCACGGTAACTCTTTACCATTCACCTTCAGCACGCGTTTGCGCAGGCCTTCGGTCGCTGTATCTATCGTCCCCTTGACGGCGCGTTTCAGCACGAAGCCGGGCAGTGGTATCAGCGGGTCGACGCTGATCTGGAATTTGACCTTGGTGCGGTCGCCGTCGGGTGTCAACGTGTAAGACGCATCCTGCGAACGCTGGGCGGTGGAGCTGACCAGCGTCCAGCTCACCGCGTTATCGCCCCACGTGTACGCCACCACCTGCTCGTCGGCGATCCCCGCAGCCTTGACTTTCATCTTCGCCTTGCTGGGCCGCCCGTCGTCTCCGGTCTCGAGCACCTCTGAGCTCTGATGCGCCCCTGACCACTCGGTCAACGACTCGACATCGGCGATGACTTCAAGGATCTCCTCCGGGCTGGCGTCGATCACAACTTCCCGGGTCTCGTTGATTGCCATGGCCCGCACCATAGCGAACCCGCGTTCGGCCGGGAACCATTTCGACCGGGCGTACCGTCGTCCTCGTGAGTGATGCCGCGACTGATCCCGTCTACACCGTCGGTGATTACCTACTCGACCGCCTCGCCGAACTCGGCGTCTCCGAGATCTTCGGCGTTCCCGGCGACTACAACCTGGAATTCCTCGACCACATTGTCGCCCATCCAACCATTCGGTGGGTGGGCAACGCCAACGAGCTCAACGCCGGCTACGCCGCCGATGGTTACGGCCGCTTACGCGGAATGTCAGCTGTGGTAACGACATTCGGCGTAGGTGAGCTCTCAGCAAGCAATGCGATCGCGGGCAGCTATGCCGAGCACGTGCCCGTGGTGCACATAGTCGGCGGCCCCTCGAAAGACGCTCAGCTCGCCAGGCGGCCGCTGCACCATTCGCTCGGCGACGGGGACTTCGAGCACTTCTTCCGGATCAGCCGCGAAATCACCTGCGCTCATGCCAATCTCATGCCGGCGACGGCCTGCAGAGAGATCGACAGGGTGCTCAGCGAAGTGCGCGAGCAGAAGCGGCCCGGATACATACTGCTGTCCACCGACGTAGCGCGCTTCCCCACCGAACCACCCGGTGCTGCGCTGCCTCGCTACACCGGGGGCACCAGCCCCCGCGCGCTGTCGATGTTCATCGATGCCGCCGCCGAACTCATTGCCGACCAGCAGTTGACTGTGCTCGCCGACCTGCTGGTCCATCGCTTGCAGGCGGTCGAAGAACTCGAAGCGCTACTGGCGGCCGATGTGGTTCCCTATGCCACGTTGATGTGGGGAAAGAGTCTGCTCGACGAAAGCTCGCCGAACTTCCTGGGGATCTATGCCGGCGCGGCCAGCGCCGAACCGGTACGCACCGCCATTGAGGATGCGCCCGTCCTGGTCACCGCGGGGGTGGTGTTCACCGATATGGTGAGCGGCTTCTTCAGCCAGCGAATCGATCCGGCCCGCACCATCGACATCGGGCAGTACCAGAGCACGGTGGCCGGCCAGGTGTTCGCGCCGTTGGAAATGGGTGCCGCGCTCGAGGCACTGGCTCAGATCCTGAAGCAGCGTGGGATAAGTTCACCACCCGTCGTTTCGCCAGATGACGAACCGTCCTCAAAAGAAGAAACAGCCAGAACACCGGCGCGCGATCAACCGCTGACCCAACAGATGCTGTGGGATCGGCTTTGCGAAGCACTCACACCCGGAAACGTGGTGCTCGCCGATCAGGGGACCTCGTTCTACGGCATGGCCGACCACCGGCTGCCGCAGGGAGTCACATTCATCGGCCAACCGCTGTGGGCCTCAATCGGTTACACGCTGCCCGCTGCGCTTGGAGCCGGCGTGGCGCATCCGAACCGAAGGACGGTGTTGCTGATCGGCGACGGGGCGGCACAGCTGACCATCCAAGAACTCGGCACGTTCTGCCGCGAGGGGCTGTCCCCCGTCATCGTGGTGGTCAACAACGACGGCTACACCGTCGAGCGGGCGATTCACGGCGAAACGGCCCCCTACAACGACATTGTCAGCTGGAGTTGGACCGACATCCCCAATGTGCTGGGGGTGGCCAAACACCTCGCGTTCCGGGCGCACACCTACGGTGAACTCGACGACGCACTCATCGCGGCAGCAGATCATAAGGACCGCATGGTGCTGGTCGAGGCGGTCTTGCCGCGGCTTGAAATCCCCCGCCTGCTCGTCGAACTCGTCCAACCCACGTCGCCGGACGGCAGCCCGCGTCGCTGAGGCCGCTCACCGGCTAGACCGAGCGTGTTGTTCGATCCGGACTCGCTGAGGTAAGGATCGCCCGGACCGTCCGCCGGCAGCGCCCGCAATCAGCGCCTGCTCCGCAGGCCTGCGCGACGTCTTTTGTCGTCGATGCCCCGGCTGCGATGGCATCGGCCACCGTTTGGCTGGTGACTCCGTTACACAAACACACGAACATCGAGCGATCCGGTTACTTAAGTCTCGATACTCATCATGTCGAAGAAACGGCCAACGAAAAGCGGTGGGTAAGCGCCCATTCCCGCCCCCGACATCCACGCGGCCGCGGCGTCGGGATGGTCGATCCATTGCCGCGCGCTCTCTTCGTCGGGAAACTCCTGCAAGATCAATACTTCGTGGTCATCGTCGAAAGCCTGGAAGACCCAAGTCTTTCGGATGCCGGCGGCGGTGAACCTGTCCATTGCATTGCCGACCTCCGCGGTCAGCGTCGACACATCCTCGACGGAAGCGATTCCGGCCACCACTACGCCGGGCGCTCCCGGGTTCGAGGGTGACAGGGGTGGTGGGACGAACCTGTCGATGATCTCGCCGGCAAAGACCGCGGGAATATCGTCGACGCCCGCGGCATCGAACCAGTCGAAGAAGACCCGCGAGCGGAGCAGCTCCACTATCGGCTCACGGCTGTGCACTCCGATCATCACCAAGACACGGCCGTAGTCGTGCGTGGATGTGTAGACCAGAACGTGGTGGGCACCGATGTCGGCGAGTGCGGATTTGTTGCGCTCGAGCAGCGGCCACACCCGGGCCGGATCCGGGACGCGATAGTCCGATGCGATCACCATCGAGTGAATGTCGTTCGTCATCGCTACCTGCTCAGCAACTGCCTTACACCGGATTGAACGACGAAATGAGCCACTTTCCGTCGGCTTTGGTCAGCGAGGCCACAACGCTACTGGACGTCAGGGACGGTTCCGGTCGATCCGCGCTCTGGGAGCTTTGGTTGACGAACAACAGCACCACGGCCGAGTCCGGATGGAACTCCGACAGGGCGGAACGAAGCACCACCGCGGCGGTCTTTATGGACTTCTGCTTGGCGGCCGGTTTGACGATCTCGTCGCTGAACTGGCTGTAGTACTTCAAGAAGTCACCCGTCAAATGGGACTTCGCAGAAGCGATGTCGCTGTCGATGCTGTTCGGTGAATACGACAGGACCGCAACGGTTCCCTCGCTGGCGGCTGAGAGTGCCGCCCTTGCGGCCGCGCCATCGGTCGCCCGGTCTGGCAGGTATGAGAAGTAGAACAGTACGCCCAGCAACGACACCGAGGCCACCACGAGCAATGCCAGCAGAGCAGCACGGATCCGGCCCGACAACGGTGTCTTCACCCGGGCAGCGAAGCGCTTCAGCCGGCCGGGCTGCGGGTCGTCATCGATGGGCTCGATCTCTTCGGCGTCTGCGGTTTCTTCCACAACCGAGGTTTCCTCTGCGCTCACGGCACGAACTCCACTTTCGACATCTTAAGCTGCTTACCGTCGCGGGCGATCGTCACGATCAGCCGGTACGTACGCGGATCCTGCTTGGCGCCAGCCGCATTGGTAATCTCCGATGTGGAGGCGACCAGCACGACCGCTGAATTGTCTGTCATCGTATCCAGATCCACAGCGGCGGCCTGAACGGTGCCTTGCGAGACCACCTTCGACTGTTCCACCACCTTGATGAAATCGTCAGCCATCTTGAGGAAATCGTCCCTGAATGTGCCGGTGGAGTCGTCGGCGATGCGCTGCACACCCTCCTTGGCGTTATTGAAGTCCATCGATGTCAATGTCACGACGCCCTGCCGCGCCGCTGCGGCGAACTCTGCCGCACGCTGACGCTGCTGGGTCGCATGGCGATGATCCAGGACCATATACACGCTGCCCGACAGCGCGGCGAGAATGACGACAACGGCAAGGGCTGCGGCGACGGTGGACCATTTGGGACGGTGGAGCCGGCGGGGCCAACGTCGTGCAGGCTTCTCCGCCGCATCGTCCGCAGCGGAGGTATCGGCGTCAGCTTCGGCGACGGCGTCGTCCGGCTCGACTTTTTCCTTCTCAACCTCAGTCTCGACATCTTCCGGCTCGTCCGCAGACTCGGTAGCTTCCGGCTCAATCTTTGGGGTGTCTTGCACCTCGGTCGCAACGGAGTCTGCCGGGTTCGCCTCGTCGTCTTCTAAGACTGCTTCTTCTAAGACTGCTTCTTCTGACACTGCTTCTTGTGCGGCCGGTAGTTCTTTGGCTTCGACGACTTCGGCCTCGCGGCGCAATTGGATGGCGCGGGCGCGGGCGCGGGCGGCGGCGGCAAGGGCTTCAGCTTCCGCGGCCTCTGCCTCTGCCTGATCGGCCAGCGACCGCATCTCCGCGGCAGTGTGCGGTGTGTCGTCGCCGTTCACCGGAACCAATTTCGTGTCAGCAGCATTCTGGCGGCCGCCGCCGCTCACCGCTCACCAGCCCGAGAACGAGGCTGCTCGTGACTCAATATCAAACTCCTCTACCGCTTGCCCGTCAGTGACAAGTTCGCTTCTTAGCCGCCAACGGCCGGCGACGGTATCCCGGCGTCGATCGAACTTGCCGACCGATTCGATGCCTCCGCGGGGCACAACGGACGTCGCCGTTGGGTCACCCTACTCGGCACACGTGATGGCGCGCGAGCACATCGCCGGCATACGACTCCTCCGTGTCGATGGCCTAGGAGAGCCACGTTATCATTCCCCGCGATGGATCCTACGGAGGCCGTCGGACTTAGACGCCAAAGCTGCTGCACAACGTACGGAAATGGTGTTCTCGTTTCGGGCATATTGGACAACCCGATTCAGCGCAGCAGGTCTTTGACCACTTTGCCGGTCGCGTTTAGGGGTAGGGCGCCGAGAAACTCCACAGACCGCGGCACCTTGAATCCCGCCATGTGCTCGCGGCACCAATCGATCAATTCTTGATCCCCGACAGCACTTTTCCGGACAACAAACGCCTTGCCCACTTGTCCGAGCCGCTCGTCGGGAACGCCGATGACCGCCGCTTGCGCAACGGCCGGGTGGTTCAGCAGGAAACCCTCGATCTCAGCCGGATAGGCGTTGAATCCGCCCACAATGAACATGTCTTTCTTGCGGCCAACCACACGCAGCCGGCCCCCGTCGTCAAAGTTTCCCAGATCTCCGGTGTGCAGCCAGCCATCGTCATCAATCGCCTCGGCGGTCGCAGCGGGATCGTCGAGATAGCCCTTCATGACGTTGTACCCGCGGACCAGGATCTCGCCGTCGTCCGCGATGTCCACCTCGATCCCATCGCACGCAACGCCCGCGGTGGTCGCGATGTCTTCGAAAGAATCGCCGGGCATCGACAGCGTCACCGTGCCGCCCTCGGTCAGGCCGTAGCCGGTCATGAGCGTCTGGAAAGGCAGCTCGGTGCGAACCCGGCGGATCAACTCCACCGGGATGTCCGCGGCACCGGTCACACCGGCCCTCAGCGACGACAAGTCGCGCTCACCTTGCGCGGACAACAACGAATGATAGAGGGTGGGTGGTCCCGGGAGCATGGTAATCCGTTCGCGCTCAATCAATTCGAGCACATGGTCAACGTCGAAGACGCGCACCGGAACGATGGTGGCGCCTCGGATCATCGACGCGATACAGCCGGCCTTGTATCCGAAGATATGGAAGAACGGGTTGACGATGAGGTAGCGGTCGCCTTGGCGCAGATCGGCACGATCGCACCACTCCGCGTAGTGTCGCAACGTCTGGGCGTGGCCCATCATCACGCCCTTGGGCCGCCCGGTCGTCCCGGAGGTGTAGATGATGTCAGAGACGTCTGAACCGCTCACCGCCCGCTCGAACGGGTCGCCGCTTTCGAGGAATCCAGAGTGCAGATCGATCGCGGGGACACCGTCTGGGACCGCGAGATCCAATCCGAGAAAGCCCTTTTCGACCAAGACCAGCTTGGCGCCGCTACGACGGATGATGTCGGCAGCCTCGTCTGCTTTGAAGCGGGTGTTGACCGGAACCAACACGCCGCCCGCGGTCAGCAGACCGAACGCGGCGATGATCCATTGCGCCGAGTTGGGCGCCCAGATCGCGACACGGTCGCCTTTTTCGATTCCCGCCGAAGCGAATGCGCCTGCGGCACGGCGCACCCGCTCGGTGAGCTCGGTGAACGTGAGCCGCAGCGGGCCGTCGACGATGGCTTGGGCGTCACCGAAACGTTCAGCCGTGCTGAGGACCATCTCGGGGATGGTCTGCCATTCGGGCCGCCCTGTCACACCGACATCAGCCGAGCGAGGTTGCCTCCCATGATCTTCGTTTGGTCTTCGACGCTCAGGTGCTGCAGTGCGTCGGCGTAGTGGCGGGGTTCGGCGAGTCCCTCCGGGTGCGGGTAATCCGAGCCGTAGAGCACCCGCTCGGCACCGATCAGCTTGACGAGGTCACTGATGCCGTCCTCGTAGAACGGGCTGATGTGGATGCGGTTCTTGATCTCCTCGACCGGGTCACCGCCGGGGAAGCTCTCTGGCGTTTTCTTGTAGACGTCGGCCAGCTGATCCAGTAGCGGGAACAACCACTTCGAGCCGGCTTCGATGACCGCGACCTTGAGCTGCGGGATGCGGTACAACGCACCGTGAATCACCCATGATGCGACGGCGTCCTGCACCGGGCGCCACTCGTTGAGCATGCCGAACGCGTTGGTCTGGAAGGGCAGCATTTCGCTGTCACCGCCGTCCCACTCTGCGGTGTAGCGCGCATACCCGCTGTCCGACGAGTGCATGGCGACCAGCACGTCGTGCTCGACGCAGCGTTGCCAGAACGGGTCGAACTCCGGCAGCGCAAACGACCGCGGACCCCGATATCCGGGCACGGGCGCCGGGCGCACCAAGATCGCGCGGGCACCACGGGCGACCACCCAGTCCAGCTCCTCGATCGCCTTCTCAACGATCGGCAGGCTCACCACCGGCACCGTGAAGATCCGGTCCTGGTAGCGGAAACCCCATTCCTCGTGCAGCCATTCATTGAGTGCGTGCACAACGATATGAATGAGCGCCGGGTCGTCGCGCATCCGCTCCTCGATCAGGCTGGCCAGCGTCGGGAACATCAGTGAGCGGTCGACTCCCAATTCGTTCATCAGCTCCAAGCGGGGACCCGGCTCGCGGAACGCGGGAATCGCGCGCATCGGCTCGCCGAAGATCTCGCGGCGGCTCTTGCCCTCGGGGTTGCCGACTCTGAAGTACTCCTCCATGGCCCCCGGCCTCGCGACCACTTCGAAGGTGGGGTTGGGGATGTAATCGCTGATCTGCCCGCGGATCGCGATCTTGGTCCGGCCGTTCACCTGTACGTACTGGATCACGTTCTTGTACTGCTTGGGCAGGTACTTGGTGAGCGAGTCCTCGGTCTCATACAGATGGTTGTCCGCATCGAACAGGGGGTACGACAGCGCGCCCGACGACATGAAATCCTCCTTCGCAATTTACGAGAATACTATTCTCTTGCCCGGCCGGCCGCAACGTGCCAGCGCAGCACGCCACTACGACAGCGGCCCCAAAGCCGGTGCAGCGTCAGGAGATCAGAGTCAGTTGGCCGCAGTTCAGCACGTCGCGTTGATTTTGAACGTGGCAGTAGCCGGTTCACCGGGTTTGTCGGTCTTGAAGCCGTTGGCGGTACCGGTGATGGTGAATTTGTCGCCATTCAGGCTCATGTTGGCGTCACCTCCGTCGTCTTTCGAGTACATGCCGGTAAAGCCACCCAGATTCTGGATATGGACCGACGTCGCGGTAAGCGGCTGCGCGCGTTCGTCGATGACGACCTGGGCCCCCGCATAGTCGCCGCCGATGTAAATCGTCCGGTACCACTCCAACTGAGCACACTTGACGGCTTGGATCCGCGCGTCGTTTCCGTCGACGGTCACCGATGCCGTGCTGGAGATCGGGGTTCCCGGCCGTGGGGTGCAGGCGCCGAGGACGGCTACCGCGAGCGCCACACCGGCTGCCGCCACAATTCGGTTCGGCATTTGGCCACCTCAATCCTCGACGATCGAACTTATGCGCCTGCAGCGATGATGTTATTCTCCGTCAATGAGAATGCCAATATCGGCGTTTTCGTCCAAGGAGCTATAACACGTGGTGCACCTGGAGTTCGACAACGGCTTGGCGCGCAAACCCGTCACGCTCGACACCACCGAGCAGCTGGAAAAAGCGATCGATGCCGCGGCGGGCACCCGAACCCCGGAAACCGAGACAAAGCGCTTAATCAGCGGCGTTTCGCCTGATGAGGCGATAGCATCCTGTGCACGGCGGGTAGTGAACCGCACCGCAAGTCCAAGCGGCGCAGCTGGAGGAGCGACATGAAAAATGCCGTGAAAAGGCAACTGGGCGTCAGTTCAGTGATTCTGCTGGCAGTGTTGTTGGGAGTGCCGGGTCTACTGCTGGTGAGCACCGGACGGGCACAAGCCGATGACCCGGTCTGGCATCAGGTCACGTACACCGTCTCGGCAAAGAACCCGATCTACACCGACATCTATTACCAGGATCAGGACCCTACGAAGTTCTCTGATTACAGCCACAACCCGTACATATTCACTCCGCAAGTCCAAGTAGATATCGCCCCGGGCAAGCCGTGGGTCCAGACAGTGCCGCTGTTAGATCCCAACCAGTGGGCGATGGTCACGGTCACCACCGCCAGGGAACCGGGTACCCCACAGCTTCACTGTGATCTGGCGGTGGACGGGGTGGTCGTCGTCTCCAAGGACGGATCCAAGGGCGTGCTCTGTTCGCTCCGCACTTGGTGAACCGTCCAGGTCGGCGATATCCCCGCGATTGGCTGTGGCTCGCCTTCCAGGCGGCGCAGGTAACTCTCGACGAAGTCCAACGTCTCGGCGTGACCACCAGACATGCCAATCGACTGCTCGAGCACCAGAAACCGCGACAGGCTGGTCATCAGCACCGTCCACACCACCGGCGGCACATCATGGCTGTCTTCCTGGCTATCCAAGCCGTAGCGCTGCAGCGCAGACGTCACCGCTTGGCGTTCTTCATCGCGGAAGCGTTGGGCATAATAGGCGATCTCGGCTCGCATCTCCTTGCGGTGATTCGCCAGCGCCATAAACTCCATCGAAATCCGGGCGAATGCCGGAGCGGTGCCGAATCTCCACAGCGCCCACAACGGCTGAGGCGAATTCAGCAATTGCGCCTGCACCTGAAGCCCTTCTTCGGCACGGCGGCGGAAGATTTCCAGGAACAGCTCCTCCATGGTGCGGAAGTAGTAGTGGACCAGCTGAGGTTTGAGGCCCGCGCGGCTGGCGAGCCGCCGCGATGTCACCGCGGCATAGCCCTCTTCGAGCATCAACTGCTCGGCCGCGTCGAGCAGCAAG